>CAZZAH010000575.1:0-2908 GCA_964652115.1 uncultured bacterium
GATTTCCGCGCCGGACGCATGGGGCGCATCGGCTCGTGAGCTTGGTCGGCGTGCGCGTGCTGATGGAGAGCGACCAGCCGGCGGAGGCGGTCGCTCTTCAAGCGAAGGTCGGGCCTCGCTTTCAGATCTCGTCGCTCTCGTCCGAGAGCATGGAGCAGGATCCGAGCTCGGCCAGCGGGGTGGAGATCGCGATCGGTGCCCGCTTCCCCGAGCCCTGGCTCGCGGCGGCGACGTCGCTGAAGCACGTGATCCTGCCCTTCGCCGGCGTGCCGCGGCGACTCCGCGCGGCCCTCGCTACCGTGCCGCAGGTGGCGCTGTACAACTCGCACTACAACGCAGGCTTCACCGCGGAGCATGCCTGGGCCCTCTTGCTGGCGGCGGCCAAGCGACTCGTCCCCGCCGATCAGCGCTTTCGGCGCAACGACTGGACCGATCGTTATCACGGAGAACCGTCGTTTTCCCTTCGCGGGAAGACGCTCCTCCTCGTCGGCTACGGCGCGATCGGGCAGGAGCTCGGTCGGTTCGGTCGAGCGTTCGGCATGCGCGTCTGGGCGGTAAAGCGAACGGCCGGCGCGGCGCCGGAGCTCGATCGGTTGGGCACCACCGACGATCTTCCCGAGCTCCTTCCGCAGGCCGATGTCGTGATGCTGTCCTTGCCGGAGACCGAGCGCACGACCGGCTTGATCGATGCGGCGGCCTTCTCGCGCATGAAGACGGGCGTTCTTCTCGTCAACGTCGGCCGCGGCACCGCGATCGATGAAGCGGCGTTTCACGAGGCGATGCTTTCGGGCCGGATCGGCGCGGCCGGCATCGACACCTGGTGGAGCTACCCCGCAAGCGATGCCGAAGTGACGAGCACCGCGCCATCGAGCCACTCATTCGCGCAGTTCGAGAACCTGGTGATGAGCCCGCATCGCGCGAGCCACGTCTCGGACCATGACGACGCGCAGCTTGCCGAGGTCGCCGCCATCTTGCACCGCATCGCCGACGGTCGCCCGCCGCGGTCGGTGGACAGAGGAGAATGGTACTGATGCCCGACCCCGCTCCGATCCGCCGCCTCGCCGAAGGAGAAGCGCACGATCCCGAGCGCGCGATGCTCGTGCTGCTCGGCACCGGCACGCCCAACGCCGATCCCGATCGCGGCGGACCCTGCGTTGCCGTGGTGGTGGGGGAGCGAGCCTATCTCGTCGACTGCGGACCTGGCTTGGTGCGCCGCGCGGCGGCGGCCGAGACGCTCGGCGTCGCGTCGCTCGCGCCACGGAACCTCGATCGCGTCTTCGTCACGCACCTCCATTCCGATCACACCGTGGGCTTGCCTGATCTCCTGCTCACGCCTTGGGTTCTCGGGCGTGAGCTCCCGCTCGAGATCTACGGACCGCCCGGTACGCACGCGATGGTCGCGCACCTGACCGCCGCCTACCGTCGAGACATCGAGGTTCGGACCGGCGGATTGGAGCCCGCGAATGCATCGGGGTGGCACGCGCGCGTGCAAGAGGTCTCGATCGACGTTTCGACCGCGATCTACGAGGACGAGCAGGTCCGCGTGACCGCGTTTCCGGTGCCGCACGCCGGATGGGACCAAGCGTTCGGCTTCATCTTCGACACGGCGGAGCGCCGGTTCGTGATCTCGGGCGATACCACGCCATGCGAGGCCATCGTGACCGCGGCCAGGGACGCCGACCTTCTGCTGCATGAGGTCTACTCGTCCGAGCGCGTCGCTACGCGGCCGGAAGAGTGGCAACGCTACCATCGACAGGCGCACACCTCGAGTCGCGAGCTTGCACAGATCGCGAGTCGCGCGCGGCCCGCGCTCGTCGTCCTCTACCATCAGCTCTTCTGGGGCGCGAGCGAGGACGAGTTGGTGGCGGAGATTCGCGAGGGCTACGACGGACCGGTGATCTCGGGCCGCGACCTCGATCGATTTCAGTAACCGCGCAGCTGGCAGCCTAGTCGCTCGACGCCACGACGAGAGTCTCCGCCGCGGCCTCGCTCGCGAAGGAACGCACGATCGCGAGCGCCCACAGGACGAGCGTTCCATAGAGCTTGGGATAGGCGAGCAACGCGCGGCCATCCGCTTGCAGCCACGGCTGCGTGTAGATCGTCGCCGGCACGGTCAGAAGCGCCGCGCCGATCGCGAGCGCCAACCACTGTCGTCGTCCCGCAGTGCTTCGCATGCTCTCCGCCAGCAACACCATCGGCACGAGCGCGAGCACCAAGTGATAGTCAAGCGTCCACGGGCTCGCGGCCAAGCTCGCGAGCACGAGCGCGGCCATCGCCGGTCCGTACTCGCGCGCGCGAAGGCGGGCCCAGAGGCTCGTTCCGAGAAGCAGGAGCGAGCCTAACGACGAAAGCACTCGGCCGACCGCGGGCGCGTCGATCCAAGGCGCGGGATTCCAGCGCGCGTCGAACGTGGTGAGGTGCTGCGCGAGGCTCGGCCAGCTCTGGTACGCGGTGACCGCCGCTTCCGGCCGATCGAAGACCATGCCGGGCGTCGTGAGCGCGCGAAGATACGCGCTCCACGCGTCCCATCCCGCGAGGAGACCGGCCGCGAGCGCGATCACGAGAAGCGTCCCGACGAACCAGGCGGCCGCGCGCAGCGAACCGCGGGCCTGGCGCTGCGGCCGCAGCAAGACCATCGGCGCCAGACCGCTCGCCGACTTGAGTCCGACCAGTAGTCCGAACGCGATGCCCGCTCCGGATTCGCCGGAGGGCTCACAGCCCTCCTTGCCGCGCGCCGCGATGGTCAACGCACCAAGCAGGAAAAGATACGCCTGGCCATACCACAAGCACGCGCGCAGCGGATCGAATGCGAGAAGAAACGCGATCGAAAGCGGAATCGCCGCACCGAAGAGTCGAAGCCGTCGCGCGGCCCAGAACCAGAAGAGGGTAGCGGTCAGGAGACTGCCCA
>CAZZAH010000576.1:0-2905 GCA_964652115.1 uncultured bacterium
CCGCATGGCTCTCGCCGATCGTCTATGCCGACTTCGTCGAACGCATCGCCATCCTCGGCGGGGAGTCCTCGGGCAAGAGCAGCCTCGCCGCCGCGCTCGCCGCGCGCTTCGATACGACATTCGTCCCGGAGTACGGCCGCACGCTGTGGGAAGAACGGCGTGGTGCGCTCGAGTACGAAGACCTCCTCCGCATCGCGCAGACCCACGTTCGAATGGAGGACGAGGCCGCGCTCAGCGCTCGTCGTTTCCTCTTCAGCGACACGTCGCCGCTGACCACACGTTTCTACTCGCTGCGCCTCTTCGGCCGTGCGGATCCCGACCTCGAAGCTTTGGCCAATCGCAGCTACAATCAAGTCGTGCTCTGCGCGCCGGACTTTCCCTTCGTGCAGGACGGAACACGCGGCGATGCCGCGCTTCGGCAGGAGCAGCACGAGTGGTATCTGCGTGAACTGCGCGAACGCGAGATCGAGCATCTGCTCGTCACCGGTTCGATCGAGGAGAGAGTGGCCCGCGTGGCCGAGCACCTCAAGCGAGCGGTTAGTATCCCGAAGGCTGTCCTCATGAAACCAGCCTCGCGCCTGACCCTGCTACTCGCGCTTCTCTTCGCGGGCGAAGTCGCCGCCGCCGTCCGACACGTACCAGCAGACCACGCCACGATTCAAGCCGCGGTTGACGCCTGCGCGGTAGGGGACGTGGTTCTCGTGGCGCCCGGCACCTATCACGGCCTCGGCAATCGGGACATCGACTTTCACGGCGTCGATCTGACCGTCATCTCCGAGGCGGGGCCGGAGCAGACCATTCTGGATTGCGATCACGCCGGCCGTGGATTCCTGTTTCGGAATTGGGAGACACCGGCAGCGCGCGTGTCAGGCTTCACCATCCGAAATGGGGTGGCCCCGGACGATCCGGTGCTGGTCGGCGGCGGAATCATGGTGCTCGGCTCGTCTCCGACGATCGATCACTGCGTCATCACGCATTGCTCGGCACTCATGGGAGGCGGAGCGTTTGTTTCGGTCTCCGAAGGCTCACTGATGGACTGCACGATCACGAGGAACAGCGCGTACGGGGCCGGAGGCGGTGGAGGGTTGTACCTGCAATTTGCTGACGGACTGCATCAACGCTGTGTCGTAATCGGCAACTTCGCGCCGACAGCCGGCGGCGTCTACTGCAATGGCTTGGGTACCGGTGGCCTGCAAGAGTTCACGATCTGCTCCAACGACGCGCTCGGCGAAGGCGGCGGAGTTCTCGCGTTCGGCCCCCTGCTGCTGGATCGATGCGTCGTCTGGGGCAATTTCGCTGGCGAGTCGTCCTCCGAGCTGCGTGTCCGTGACGGCGAGGCCAGATGTAGTGATGTGTTCCGCTCCGGCGTCGATGCGTCCGGGGACTGGACGTTCGACGATGATTGCATCGACGCCGATCCCCTCTTCTGTGACCCGATCAGGAGCGGCGACGGAAGCTCCGACGGCGATTGGACCCTGAACGCCGGCTCACCCTGTCTGCCCGAGCACAGTCCATGCGGCGAGCTCATCGGCGCCCTGGGCTTTGGGTGCGGCGCTCCGCCGGCCACCGGAGCCTGCTGTCTCTCGACTCTCGTGTGTACGGTCACCTCGGAGCAGGACTGTGCCGCGCAATCCGGCGTCTATCAAGGTGACGACACGGACTGCGATCCGAACCCTTGCGTGCCGGTGGCGGTCGAGTCGTCGAGCTGGGGTCGAATCAAAGCGAGATACGGGCGATAGCCGGCGATCTCGATTCCGGAAGGGGCGCCATGACCGAGCTCGAACCTTGGCTCGCAGAGCTTCGCGAGCTCGAGCGCGCCGATGCCTTCTCCGGCGTCGCCTACGTCACGCAAGGCGCGAGCATCCTGCTGGCTGAAGCCTTCGGCGAGGCGAGCCGCGCGTGGCACGTGCCCAATCGAATCGACACCCGCTTCGACACCGCGTCGGTGACCAAGCTCTTCACCGCGGTCGCGACGCTGCAGCAGATCGAGCGCGGCGCCTTCGCGCTCGACACGAAGGTGATGCCGTGGCTCGGCCTCACCGGCACCACCATCTCCGAGCAGGTCGAGGTGCGGCATCTCCTCACCCACACCTCAGGCATCGGCGACGACGCCGACGAGGAGGCGGGCGAAAGCTACGAGGCGATCTGGCAGGAACGGCCTAACTATCGCGTGCTCGAAACGGCCGCCTTCCTCCCTCAATTCGTGCACAAGCCGATGCGCTTCGCTCCAGGTGAAGGCTGCCGGTACAACAACTGCGCCTTCATCCTCCTCGGCCTCATGATCGAGCGCGCGAGCGGCCGCGACTACCGCGCCTACGTGATGGATGAGGTCTTCGCGCGCGCAGGCATGACGCGCTCCGGCTTTTTCCGCATGGATCGCGTGCACGAGGACGTGGCCGAAGGCTGTGATCCGATCGACGAAGGCGGCGCGAAGGCGTGGAAGCGGAACATCTACTCCTATCCGCCGATCGGCTCGCCCGACGGCGGCGCCCACGTGACCGCGCCCGACCTCGAGCGCTTCCTGCGCACCCTCAACCGCGGCGAGCTCCTCTCCCAGGAGATGACGCGCGAATTCTTCTTGCCGCGCGCTCTGCATCGAGAGAACGAACGGGGGCGCTTCTTCTACGGCTACGGCGTCGAGCTCTGCCTCGACGCGGAAGGGAAGGTCCGCTACGCGCAGAAAGACGGCATCAATCCCGGTGTGAGCGCGATGGTCCGCTACTACCCGGCACACGACCTCTGCGTCGTGCTCCTCTCCAATCGACAAGATGGAGTCTGGCGACCGATGCGTCAGCTCGCGCAGCGAATCGAGTAGAGCCGAGTCGCCGAAGCACGCGAGGCCCGTGCGAGGTCACCGCAATCGGCCAGGGCAAGCCAAGCCCGTGCATTCGCGATGTGGCCACAC
>CAZZAH010000577.1:0-2904 GCA_964652115.1 uncultured bacterium
GGGATCAAGGGGTCCTTCCCGATCGACGGCGCCTACGCTCCGTTCCAGTATCTAAGCTCCGCCTGCGGTCACGTCCTCGAAGCGAATCTGCTCGAAGCCGCGGCGCTCGAGCCGGAGCTCGAAGCGGTCAACGAGTAGGGGCAGAGAGCGAGCGCTCCAAGCGGTCGAGCCATCACGGACTTCGCTCAAGCGCCGCTTCACCGGGTTCTTCTATCTCGGGGCGACGCGTGCCGTGCCCTACTGCCGCCCGAGATCGGCCGCCAGCCGAAGCTTCTCCTCGACCTCTCGCAGCACGCTCCTCGGCAGTGGCTTCAACGCGCGAACGAAGCGTTGATTATCAATCGCACGGCTCTGATCGATCATGACCTCGCAATCCTGGCTGTTTCCGGCGATGTTCTTAGGAAGGGAAACACGCAGGACACTCTCTCCGGCGAGTCTGGTCGTGCACGGCAGAATCCAAGTCGAGGGATGTTCCGCCTCGTCGAGCAGATCGTTTTGGACGACGAGGACGGGTCGAGTCTTCCCCGGCTCGGTCCCAGAGCGAGGATTGAGGTCGGCAAGGTAGAGCGTCCCGCGCCGGATCCTCATCGATCGTCCAGACCTTCGAAAGCGAGATGATCGAGCTCCTTCAACTCCGATCGGAGGGAAGCGCGAGTCGACAACGAGGCTCGGCGGAAGGCTTCCCTCAGACTCTCTCGGTCGGTCGACTCTTGAAGAAGCCGCAGGCCGCGACGCACGACCTCTACTTTGGTCTTGGCCTTGAGCTTCTTTTGTAGCGCGACCACGAGCTTCAGCTCCGCGGGCGGAAGCGTGATGCTGGATTTAGTATTGGTGCTCATACCCGAATCGTATTCTCCTGACTTAAGGCAGAGCAAGGGGTACGGCCCGAAGAAGCGATCGTACGAGTTCGGGATCTCTCCCCGCGGCGGTGGTCCAGAGATCGAAGGGGTTCCGTGTTACCGGTCGCGGCCGCTCCGCGTGATGGTCCGCCGCGAACTCCCGGTTGTTCCACGCCAACCAAGAACCGTTAGCGTGTGAGTACGAGCCTCGCCACGCTGGTCATCGACCCCGCCCGCGCGCGAAGGAAATAGCTGCCGTTCGGCACGCGCGCGCCCCGTGAGTCGCGTCCATCCCAGCTCCAACGCTCGATCCTCGCCGCCCCCGCCGGAAGCGCGAAGCTCGCGACGCGCCGTCCATCGGCCGCGAAGACCGCAAGCCGCGCCGCTTGATCGGCCGGTACCGACAGCGCGACCTCGGTGCTCGCGTTGAAGGGATTCGGCCGCGGCGCATCGAGGAGCAAGCTCGCCACCTCACGCGGATCGACCGCCGCCGGATCGCTCACGTGCACCGTGATCGTGAGCGAATCGTTCGAGGCGTCTCCATCGCCGGGATAGACGACATAGGCGACGAAGGAATAGTCACCAGGCGAGCCCGGCGACCAACCCGCGTTCAGCGTCAAGGTCTCCTTCTCCACGTACGAGAGGTCGACCACGGCATCGCCGCTCACCGGCCCGGTCAGATGCACCTCGACGCCGCTCAGGTCGTTCAAGCCGAAGTTCGACACCTCGACCTGAATCGGAAGCGGGCTGCCGAAGGGAAAGCTCAGCTGATCGCCGTCATCGAGCCCGACGAAGCGGAGCACGCCGGCATCGAACGACGCGGGCGTCCCGATCAATCGATTCACCCCGAACTTCGTGAGGTAGCAGGAGACCCACGACATGTCCTCGGTCACCGGGTCTTGCGTGGTCGCCTGGATGCCGCCGTCATCGTCGCTGTCGTAGGAGAGAAGGAGGCGCGTGAGGTTCGCGGCGTGATCGAACGACGCGCTCGAGCCGGTCACCTCCGACATCGCGGCGTGCGCATTGAGGTAGGCGACATTCCACGAGTTGTCCCAATCGAAGCTGTCGTTCGGCACGTCGTACCAGGTCTGGAAGGTGTCGACCAGCGCTCCGTTGTCCTGAATCCACTGCTGGCCCGCGACCGGATCGGCGCGGAAGCTCGAGTTGCAGAGGCCCCACACCATCGTGCCCGACGACATCGCCCAGGTCTCGAGCGAGAGGTTCTGCGCCGGGTTGGCCGCGATGAAGCTCTGCACGGTGGTGCCGAAGCCCAACGCCGCGTTCTTCCAGCCGGTGTTGTTCCGCTCCTCGCCGTAGAGATAGAGGTTGCCCGCCGCCCAACCTTCGACGAAGGCATTGATCTTCTGGTTCTGATTGATGAAGAGCGGATGGTTGACGATCCAGTCGGCGCAGGTCGTGGCGTAGGTCAGGCGATCAGTGTTGCCGGTGAGCGCGCGGTAGGCGCTCTCCGCGGTGAGGCCCCACGCGCAGTTGTGCACGCGATAGTAGCCGGCCGTCCCGCCTTCCTCGTTCCACGCGGGGAAGTTCGTGCAGTAGGTCCAGGCGTCGTTGATGTTCTGGATGTAGTCGCCGCGATCGGTCAGCGCCATGTAGCGCGACCAAACCCAGATTGCCTCGAGCGTGTTGTCGGTCTGAACCACGCCGCCTAGATCGCCCGCCTCCGCCTCGATCATTCCGCCGAAGTTCGCCCCCGGCGTCTTCACCTGCCAGGTGTCCATGAAGGCCGCGAGCTGCGCGAACTCGTAGATGTAACTGACGCGTCCGGTCGGCCAAGTGACATCGCCGCCGCCGCGCGGGCCGGTCACGAGCGGTTGGCTCACGAGGTCCGACTCCGGCATCGGCTGGGTCGCCCAAGCGGACGTCACGCCGATGGTCGAGGTCAGGAAGGTCGCGACGAAGAGCGCGGCGTGATGGATGGCCGGCGAAGTTCGCGGGGTGTCGCCGTTCGTCTGCTCGTGGTGATGTTGGAGGAAGGTCATTGGTCCGGCTCTCCCATCAGGTTTCGCGGAAGGGGCTCGCGCTGCGCCGGAAACGATAGCACCTC
>CAZZAH010000578.1:0-2903 GCA_964652115.1 uncultured bacterium
AACCCCGAGGGGAAGCTCGCGGCGCAATCGAAGTTCATGGTCGGATTCACCTGGGCGGATGAGCTCAAGGACTTCCCCAAGGCGAAGGCGGCCTTCCAGGAATTCTTGAAGCAGTACCCGAGCAGCGATCTCGTCCCGTCGGCGCAGTGGATGCTCGAGAACATGGAGCGCGGGCTCGAGGGGAGTCCGCAGGCGGCGGAGATCCGACGTCGTGCGCAGAGTGGCCAGTAAGAGTGGGTGGCCAGTAAAAATGGGTGGCCCGTAAAATGGGTGGCCAGTAAGAAGCGCGTTGGTAGAACGCCTGCGCTTTCGCTCGGGGCGCGCTACAATCGGGACATGATGATCCAGGTCAAGATTCACAGCCTCGCGCTCGACGAGAAGAACCAGTTTCCGGTCGTGATCCTTCAGACCCTCGACGGCGCCAAGCAGCTGCCGATCTGGATCGGCCCGGCGGAGTGGAACGCGATCCAGGCCGAGGTGATGGGGAAGCGCTTTCAGCGGCCGCTGACCCACGATCTCCTGGTGTCGATCGTGCAAGGCTTGAACGCGCGCGTCCTCCGGGTCGAGATCGTCGACCTGGTCGACAACACCTTCTTCGCCCGCGTCTACTTGGAGACCGCGAGCGGCACGGTGGTGGTGGATGCGCGGCCGAGCGACTCGCTCGCCATCGCGCTCAAGTGCAAGGCGAAGATCTACGTCGCGCCCAAGCTCTTCACCAGCGAGATCGACATCCTGACGCGCGCCGAGACGAACGAGAACGCGCCCGAGCCGACGGAGGAGGAGAGATCGAAGCTCCTCCGCCAGCAGATCGAGCAGCTCAACCTCCGCGACTTCGGTCGCTTCAGCTTCTGAGTTAGCGCGTGCCCCTCTTCGTATCGCCGGACGCGCGGCTCATTCCCTTTCACGGCGTCCGTCCCGTGCTCTCCGACTCGGTCTTCATCGCGCCCGGCGTTTCCTTGATCGGTGACGTGATCGTGGCGGAGCGGAGCTCGATCTGGTACGGCACGGTCATCCGCGGCGACGTTCACTTCATCCGCATCGGCCGCGAGACGAACGTGCAGGACAACTGCGTCATCCACGTCACCGCCGACACGCACTCGGTCACGATCGGGGATCAGGTGACGATCGGCCACGGCGCGATCGTGCATGGCGCCACGCTCGAGGACGGCTGCTTGATCGGGATGGGTGCCAAGGTGCTCGACGGCGCGCGGGTCGGGGAAGGCGCATTGGTCGGCGCCGGTTCGTTGGTCGCGCCGGGGGAGCGGATCCCGCCCGGCATGCTCGCCTTGGGATCGCCCGCTCGAGCGCGCCGCGCGCTCACCGCGGAGGAGCGCGAGCGCGTGAGGAAGTCCTCGGAGCTTTACGTCGGCTACGCGCTCCAGCACGCGCACGAGCTCGGCCTGGGGAAGGGCTAAGCCGCCGCCAGCTCGCCGCCGCTCGTGCCGGCCGCGGCTTCTAGGTAGCGCCTCAGGTCGCCCGGATTTCCGGTGAAGATGTGGGTCAGCACCGCTTCGAAGGGATGAAGGACCAGCGCGTCCTCGCCGCTTCCGATCTGAATCGCGAGGCCCGCTTCTTCCTCGATCCACTCCGCCGCCGCGTGACGCCGGAGCAGCTCGCCCATGAACGAACCGATCACCAGGACGAAGCGCCAGTAGACCTCTTCGGTCGCGAAGACCTTCTTGATCGCCTCGGCTCGTGGTCGATTGACCACGCGCTCGAGCGCTTCGATCGAGCCGCCCCAATCGTCGAGGGAGAGCCGTTCATCGAAGGACGAGGCGAAGACGCGCATGCACTCGTTGGCGAGCACCGTCACCTCGTCCCGATCGATCGCGGCGATGCAGTGCGTGACCACCCGGCGGCTCTCGGTCAGGTGCCACAGCCCCAGGGCGAGGAAGGCTCCGGCGATGAGCACGATGACGACCCCGAGCTCGAATGAGGGCATCGTTCCTCCAGGTTGTGGCCGGGCCGGGGCGACGCTCGAATGATCGGCTCACGCGCCTCGCTTCTCCAGCTCGGGTGAACGCGCCCGCGTTTCTTGACACCCTCTCCACCCGCTTCCTACTGTCGGCGGACGTGCCGCGGCGCACCTGCCGCGGCGCACAGCATGGGAGACCGGATGGACACCCCGTTAGGACAGCTTCGCAACATCGGCATCATCGCCCACATCGACGCGGGCAAGACGACCACCACCGAAAGGATCCTCTTCTACTCCGGCGTGACCCACGCCATCGGCGAGGTGGATCAGGGCTCGACCCAGATGGACTGGATGGAACAGGAGCGCGAGCGGGGCATCACCATCACCTCGGCCGCGACCCGCCTCCGCTGGCGCGATCACGACATCAACCTGATCGACACGCCGGGCCACGTCGACTTCACCGCCGAGGTGGAACGCTCGCTCCGCGTGCTCGACGGCGCCATCGTCGTGCTCTGCGCGGTCGGTGCGGTCGAGCCGCAGTCGGAGATGGTCTGGCACCAGGCCGAGCGCTATCACGTGCCACGCATCTTCTTCATCAACAAGATGGATCGTCTGGGCGCGTCGTTCGAGGACGCGCTCGAGGACATCCGAAAGACCTTAGGCGTCACGCCGGTCGTGACCCACTTCCCGGTCGGGGTCGAGGATCGCTTCAGCGGCGTGATCGACGTCATCGCGGGGCGCTACCTCGAGTGGGATCAAGCGACCCATGGGGTCGAGGTGAAGTCGAGCCCGATCCCGAGCACGGAGGAATCGAGGTACCAGGAGTACCGGCAGTTGCTGGTCGAGGCGGTGGCCGCGGAAGACGACACGCTGCTCGGGCACTTCTTGGAAGGTCGCGAGCTCGAGGCGGATTCGATTCGCGCGGTGCTGCGCCGCGCGACCCTCGCGGGGAAGCTCTTTCCGGTCCTCTCCGGCGCGTCGCTTCGGA
>CAZZAH010000579.1:0-2901 GCA_964652115.1 uncultured bacterium
GAAGAGATCGCTGCTGCCCGCACTGTTCAAACCGCCGCCTCCGAAGTCGATCACGCCGGCGAAGGTGCCGACGACCACGATGTCTCCCGCTCCGTTCACCCCGACCGAGTTGCCGAGCTGGGTGCTGCCGTCGCCGAAGCGCTTGCTCCAGAGGCAGGTCCCGTTCGGATCGAACTTCGCGACGAAGACGTCGGCCGGACCGTTCGCGTTCATTGGGCCGGTGCCGAAGTCGACCGTTCCGGCGATCCGGCCGGTCACGATCAGGTTGCCGCTGCCGTCGACCGCGATCGAGGTCGACGCTTGGTTGCTCGCGTCGCCGAAGCGCTTGCTCCAGAGGTGCGCCCCGCTCGCGTCGAACATCGCGAGGAAGATGTCGTCGGCGCCCGCGCTGTTCAGCCCACCGCCACCGAAGTCGGCGCTGCCCGAGAGCGCGCCGGTGAGCGCAACCCTGCCGTCGTTCAACACCGCCACGGAGTAGCCCGACTGCTCGGCCGCATCGCCGAATCCTTTGCTCCACAGATGAGCGGGGGCGGAGTGCGCCGATGTAGCGGCCAGGACCGACAGGGAGAGCGCAAGGGTCGAGAGCAGGGGAACGCGGATCCGCACTTTTCCTCCTCGGAAGCGGGTGTTCCGGGGATCGGCACCGCCGAGACCGGATTGGAAACCGATCACTTTAACATGGAGATCGAAGGTGGGACCAGCCGCGGCCGCGGGGCGGGAACGCTTGGTCGAGCTAGCGCACGTGCAGGACGACGGACGAGCGGCGCGTAGCGTGTGAGGTGACGACGCACGCGTACATGCCCGAGGCGACGCGGCGTCCGTCATCATCCCGTCCGTCCCACACGAGCGTCGACTCGCCGGCGCGTGAAGAACCCGCGTGAAGCCTCCGAATCGCGCGCCCCGCGCAGTCGATGATGGAGATGCCGGCGTCATCCAACGCGCCGTCCTTCGCGAACGAGAGACGCCAGGCGGTCTGCTCCACGAAGGGATTCGGGCCTAGCGCGACGAGGTCGAGTGAGGACGCAGTCATTCGCCCATCGGGTCCGAGTACTTCGTCGTCCACCGCCGCGGGCACCGCGCCCGTGACCGGCAGCACCAGCCGCGACTCGAGCCCCGGCTGGTGATAGACACTGTTGTGCGCGATGAGCGTGGTCGTGCTCTGCATGAACGGCTCGCCGGTGTTCGGGTTGGGATCGAAACGCGGTGAGTTCGAGCTCGAGATCGCGACCAGGATTCGATGCCCCGCGTTGAAGACGAGTGCCGTCTCCCAGAGGTCGATCGTCACCGGAACGATCTCGCCCGGCGTCAGGAAGTCCTCGCGATCCGTGCTGAGGCGATGCCGCGCGCGAACGATGCCGTCACAGATCAACATCGCGCGGCCGTCGGGATAGACATCGCAGAGCTTGGCGGTGAAGTCGGTGTCGAGCCGATCGGAGGACACGAAGAGCTCGACCCGGACGTCGCCGACGATCTCGATCGGTTGCGCCAGCACCGGCGTCTTGAAAACGAGCACGTCCGAACGCAGGTTGAGGATGCGCTGATCGTAGGGCCCCGCCTGCAGAAGCAGATTGCCGCCGCCGCGCGTGGGGACGGGATGCAATGGATCGTAGGCATAGGTGCCGGGCGCTTCGACGAAGAGCGGCGTGGCGAGTGACAAGGCGCCGCCCGCGCGCAGATACCACGAGACCGAAGTCGAAGGAGGCGGCCAGGTCATCGCGGTCATCCAACGATTGCCGGGCGCTCCGGGGTCGTCGACATCGCCCATCAGGTAGTACGCGATCGGCGGTCGATCCATGATTCGATTCGGCTGATCCCAGATCCAGTAGTCGATCCACTCGGCGAAGGAGCCGATCAACGCCTCGCCCTGCTCCATCCCAGCGTTCGGAAAGACGAGCTCGCCGGCATGCGATGGATCCGTGCCGTGTGTCCACGGTCCCATGATGAGCTTCTGGTTGCCGCGCGCACCCGGCCCGCCCCCGTATTGCAATCCGGTGAAGCTCGCGATGGTCCCCTTGGGGAAGAGGTCGAACCAGCCGCCGTGCTGGAACGTCGGGATCGTCTCTAATGCGTGGCGTGGCTCGGCGTCGAGCCAGCTCCAGAACTCGTCGTCATTGGGATGCGCGTAGAGCGAATCGAGCATGTAGCTGCTGCCCTGATTGGCCAGCCACCCGACGATGTCCTGCTGGCGGAAGGCGCCGCCAGGGAAGAAGAGATCGCGGTAGAGGTCGGCCGGCGCGACGTAGACCGACATGCAGCGAACAGAGTCGGGGTAGGCGCCCGCGAGCAGGTTCTGCGTGATTCCATTGGCCGACCCGCCGTAGGTTGCGATGCGGCCATTGCACCACGGCTGCGCCACGATCCACTGTGTCGTCTCCAGGCCATCGCGATGGTTCGGCCCCCAGCCTTCATCGCGGAACATCTGGTCGATCCCTTCGGAGCCGAACCGCCCGCGGATGTCCTGACAGACGACCGCGTAGCCTTGGGTCGCGAGCCATCCGATGTTGTCGCTCGCGATGTTGTAGGGGGTGCGATAGAGGAAGGTGGGCCACGGGCCGCTCCCCTGATCGGGGAGGTAGACGTCGGTGTTGATGTGAGTGGAGTCGCTCATCGCGAGGTGGACGTTCTGAAAAGCGAATCCGCGCCCATGAGCGACCCGCCCATCCGGCAAACTCGAGATGGCGCGCTGCGAGTCGATCGCGTCCGGAACGAGTTGTGACCGCGCCTCGACTCCGCCGAGTAGGATCGGGCAGAGCAGCGTCGCGAAGCCGAGGGCCTGCAGCATCAACCTCTGTTTCGTCACCACATGAGTGTAGCAGCAGGCGCGTTCGGCCGCGCTTCTGTGATCACGGCGGCCTCCTTGCCGCTCCGTCGGCCCTGTGCTATAAGCCGGAAGGTCATGGA
>CAZZAH010000580.1:0-2897 GCA_964652115.1 uncultured bacterium
GAGCGCGTGAGCCTCTTGGTGCTCTACGGCGACGTGCCGCTCCTGCGTGCGCGCACCCTGCGCGAGCTGATGGAGCGTCACGACCTCGACCACGCGGGCGTGACCGTGCTCTCGGCGCGCGTGCGCGATCCCAAGGGCTACGGCCGCATCATTCGTGGCGCCGACGGCCGCTTCGCGCGCATCACCGAGGATCGCGATCTGACCGCGGCGCAGCGCTCGATCGACGAGATCAACTCCGGGATCTACACCTTCGCGCTCGCGCCCCTGCTCGAGGCGTTGGGTGAGCTGCGCGCCGACAACGCGCAGAAGGAGTACTACCTCACCGACACGCTCGAGATCATGGCGAAGGCCGGGCATGGCGTGAGCATCTTCCTGCTCGATGACGAGGAGGAGATCTCGGGCATCAACACCAAGGCGCAGCTCCTCGAAGCGGAGGCAGTGCTCGATCGACGCGAACGGAGCGGCGATCAGGACGGCTGCGAGGTCTGCACGCTCCTTCGCACGCGGGCCGATCTCGTGCTCGAGCGACACGGCGAGCTGGTCTTGGCCTTGGCGCCGCATCCCTACAATGCCGGCCACCTCTGGATCTTCCCCGATCGCCATCTCGTCTCCTTCGAGTCGCTGGTCGATCGCGAAGGGCGCGCGCTCTGGAATCTGGCGGCGCGCGGCGAACGCTGGCTCGAGGAAGCGTTCCATCCGCAGGGCTTCAATCAGGGGTACAATTCCGGCCGGGCGGGACAGCATCTGGTCATGCAGGTGATCCCGCGATGGTCGGGCGACGCGAACTTCATGCCCTTGATCGCGGGCGTGAATCTCCTGCCCGAGAGCATCGAGGGAACGCGTGCGCGATTGCTCGAGGCACGCGCGCGCATGGATGAGCCACTGGGTAACGCGTTCAAGGAAGAGGGGGTCTGATGGCACGCAAGAAGAAGCGCGGCGGCTTCTGGGAGGGGCTCTTCGTCGGCATGCTCCTCTTGGTCGTGCTGGTGTTCGGCATCTCGATCGCGGATCGCTGGCGGCCCGGAGCGATGGAACGCTCCACCCCGCGCAAGGTGGCCCTCGATCAGGACGAGCGTCGTTTGGGCGAGGCACGTCCGGCCGAAGATGAGCCCGCGGGCGAGGCGAAGGACCTGGGTCAAATCGCGGTGCCCGCCACCGGACGGCCGACGGTCGAGGTCATGAACGGAACCGATCGCAACGGCCTCGCCCTCGAGGCGACGCGTTGGCTAAGGAGGATCGGATTCGATGTGGTGGACTACGGCAATGCCGGCCGAATCTATGAGCGGACGGTCTTGATCGACCGAGCCGGACGGGGCAACGCGCCGGAGCGACTTCTCACCCACTTTCAGGAGACCTACGGAGTAGGATTGATCGAGAGGGACGTGCTGGAGGTTCCGGGCGCCGACGTCAGGATCATCCTCGGGCAAGACTTCAGCGAAGCGTGGATGCATCCGCGCCCGCCGGCCGGCGGGACGAACGGGGCAGAGTCGACCGGACGATAGCGGCCAGGTTTCGGCCCACGCGACAACGGGCCGATCGGGCAGCGTGCGGCATCCTCGGATTCAGTGGAAGGAGCGCAAGTGGGAAACCTCGGCTTTCGTGAGATCCTGGTCATCCTCCTGATCGTCGTGATCCTCTTCGGAGCGAAGCGCATTCCGGAGCTCATGCGCGGCATGGGCCAGGGGGTGAAGGAGTTCAAGTCGGGCATGAAGGACGACAGCTCCGAGCCTCGCACTCCGGAGGAAAAGAAGGACGCGATCAAGTAGACTCGTAGCGCGCTAACGGCTGCCCGTATTTGACGGCGCGCGCAGCCGCGGGAAGGCACTCGAGCGGGGGAGGACCTCCGATGGGCGTTCTGAATCGCGGATGGGCTCCACCAGTCCAAACATCACTCGCGCTGCTCTTGGTGTTGGGCTGCCTCGTCGGTGAAGCACAGGGCCAGATCAGTCCAGAGTTCCTCACGGTAAGCGTGCGGCCGGTCGGACCGTTTACGATCTGCGCGACCGTTCCTGCCTTCTGCAGCGGCGAAACCCACTCGGCGAATCTCGGCCGACACGAGTTCGCTCTTCGCACCAACACCTTGGACTACCCCTCCGACAGCGTTGTCTGCGTCCTCGATTGGCCGGCGGATTGGGTTCTGGAATCGGTGCAATTCTGCGGGGGAACCCTGGTCGGAGGCGTTCCGCTTCAACGGAAGTCGCACCTCAAGCTCGCCACCGATTGCGAGGACGCGCGCCCGCTCTGCCGCCTGATGTTCGATTGCCGGGCGCCCGGAATTCTCTCGGTCTTCGGCTCGGTCCATCTGTGCCAGGGAATCTGGGAGGGTGGGCCCAGCGACCTGCACGCGTCGGTCGGCACCTACTGCGGCCAGCCGGTCGACTACGACTGCGGCTTCTGCGATCACTACACTGCCGCGACGTTCAGCGAGAGCGCATTGGAGCTCGTATCGAGCGGCACGTTGGGCGCGAGCCGCGTGGTCTCCGTCTATGGCTTTGACTTCTGTCCTATCCCCGCCGAATGCGGCGGCAGCAGCGAGACACCTTGCTTCACCGGCCTCGGCGTCGACGTCCCATGGCTCCACCTCAATCACCTGGGCGGATATTTTTACCGCATCATCGCCCAACCGACCGGACTCGCCCCGGGGACGTATCTCGGTCACGTGTCGACCCTGCCGAGCCAGTGCGGCTACTGTGAGCCGAGTTGCTTGGACGTAACCTTCGTCGTGCTCGCGAGTCCCACCTCCGTTGGGGAGCCGGAAGCGAACGACGCGCAGATCATCGGACCTTATCCGAACCCCGTTTCGGATCTCGTTCACTACACGCTCGAGTTGACGCGATCGGAAGCGGTCGAGGTGCGGATCGTCGATGTGACGGGTCGAACCCGAGCGACCCTTCTGC
>CAZZAH010000581.1:0-2885 GCA_964652115.1 uncultured bacterium
GATCATCGCGGTGGCGGGCGCGGTGACGGTCGAAGCTGCCCTGGCGCTCCTTCGCGCGCATGGACGAAGTCGCGTGATCGTGATCGAGGGCTCGGTCGACCGCATCCTCGGCGTGGCGCACGCCAAGGATCTCGTCCCGCTTCAGCTCGAAGGACAGGGGGCCGACCCGATCCGTCTGCACTTGCGGCGCTGGCTTCGTGTCCCTTCGGGCGCGGCCTTGACCGCGCTGCTCGAGGACTTCCGCGCGAACCGCGTCCACCTGGGCGTCGTAAGTGATCAGCTCGGAAGGACGCTCGGCCTCGTCACGCTTCACGACGTCTCTCGATTTTTCGCCGGCGGTGCGCGCGGATCGGAGGCGACGTCGTGATCCTCCGGGCGCTCTTGGCAGGCGTCGCCGCGCTCTGCTTCCTGCTCGCCGCCTGGTCGCGCGGGCAATCGAAGAGCGGCCGGCTGACGGTCCACTTCCTCGGTTGGGCCGCGGTCGCGACCAGTCTCCTCGCGATCGACCGATGGTTGCGCCTGAGCGCGCCACCGCCGCATCCGCTCGCGGTGGCGTGGAGCGCGTCGTTTCTCCTGGTCGTCGTCTGTCTGACCATCGGCCTCATCGCTGCCGGTGCGCGCCGGATGCCGCTCGCGCTTCGCCGTGTGCTCGCGCCGTTCGACGGCCTAGCGCTCTGGGCGCAGTGGTTGCTGGGACTGGCGCGCCTTCGCCGCGCTCGCCGGCGGGGGGAGCGCGATGCGGCGGAAGGGGTCGGGCCGGCGACGGGCGAGAGCGCGCTTCGTGAAGGGGTGCGCGACCTCGCCTCGCTCACGGTCGGGGAGATCATGATCCCGCGCTCCGAGGTGGTGGCGCTCGAGGGGAGCGCCTCGGTCGCGCGCACCATCGGCATCGCGCGTCGCGCACCGCACTCGGTCTTTCCGGTCTTCGGCGATGGGGTCGATCAACCGCTCGGCGTCGTCCGCATGATCGACCTCTCCGGCCAAGCGAATGCCGAACGCCCGGTCCGAGAGCTCGCGCGTCCGGTGCTGATCGTGCCCGAGACGATGCGGTGTCTCGCGCTCCTGCCGCGCCTCGCGCCCGCGGTCGATGCCGCCGCCTTCGTGGTCGATGAGTTCGGCGGCATGGCGGGCTTCCTCACGATCGAGGACTTGATCGAGGTCTTGGTCGGGGATTTCGTCGGCGAGCACGAGACCGAACGCCGCCGCATCATGCAGGTCTCGCCGCGCAGCTATCGGGTCGAGGGGAGCTGCCGCGTCGATGAGTTCAACCTCGCGGTCGAGTCGGTCCTGCCGGAAGGGGACTACGAAACGGTCGCGGGACTCTTTCTCGATCGCTACGGCCGCATCCCGGCGGTGGGGGATGACGTGTCGCTCCCCGGCGCGAGGATCGAGATCAGCGCCGCCACCGATCGGCGCGTGCTCTGGGTGACGATCGAGCTCACACGCGAGCGCGCGCGCAGCGCGTAGCCGTGTCGAAGGGCAAACGCGAGAAACCACGCGTTGCCGAATTCCGCTCGCCTCACGCGACCGGAGATCATCGGGCTTCCCGCTTGCCGCGTGTGTGAACGGTCGGTCATTCTCTCGCGGGTCTCCGTTCGCTCCGGAGGGAGTTGGCCGTGGTCGCAAGCGTTCACCTGAGGAGAGGCGCGGCAGCGAGCAAGGCGCCGCGCGGGAGTGCTGCGCGCCCAAGGTTTCGTCCGACTCCGTCGGGTCTCCTCCTCGTCCTCTCATCGCTGCTCCTTCGACCGTCCGCCGCGAGCGCGGAATGGGCAACCGACTACGCATCTCCCGGACCCGACGGCGGCGTGTACTGCGCGGTCGAGGACGCAGGCAGCCTCGTCGTCGGCGGCTTCTTCGATCATGTCGACGGAATCGCGTCGGGTGGCGCAGCGCGCTGGGATGGCGCCCGCTGGACGCCCCTCGGCGGTGGGGCGAACGCGGAGTACATCCTCTGCGTCGCGCCGTGGAGGGGAGGGCTCTACGGCGGCGGTTATTTCCGGGACGCCTCGGAAGACCGCTTCGTCCTAGGTCGCTGGGATGCCGCGGGGTGGGCGCGCGTCGCCTCGGTGAACGGCCAGATTCGGCAGCTTCTCGTCTGGCGGGATCGCTTGGTCGCGGTCGGCTCCATCCGGGACGGCCAGGGTGCTTCCGCTGCCGTCGGCGTCTTCGATGGCGAGGCCTGGTCACTCCGCGGTGAAGGGGCGCAGAACGAGGACGTGATCGCCGTCGTCGCCGGAGAGGATCTCTTCGTCTTCGGCGAGTTCGACTCGCTGGACAGCGTCGCGGCTCCGGGGGCGGCGCGGATGACCGACGAAGGATGGGAGCCGTTGATGGCCGGCGCGAGTGATCCGGCGACGGCCGCGGTCGCTTGGAGCGGCGAACCCTTGGTGATCACCGTGCGACCCGACTCGCTTTACTACTCGGTCTATCGGATCGAGCGCTATCGCAACGACCGATTCGAGCAGATCGGGCCAGAATGGTTGACCCGGCCCTCGCTCCTCGACGTCGATGGGACGTTGACCGCGATCGGGGTGCCCATCAGCTCGAGTGACGACGCGGAGATCTTCGCGACCTGGACCGGCACCGATTGGGCGCCGATTCCGGGAGGAAACCCCGCTTCACTGTCCTGCTGCGATACGGAGCTCGCTCGACTCGGCGGCTCCGTGATCGCATTCGGGGAGGTGAGGGGGATCGGAGGATCCGGCGCGAGCGGGGTCGCGCTCTGGGACGGCGCGAGGTGGAATGCGCTCGGGACGAGCGCGGGGTTGTTCGGAAGCGGCAGCAAGCTAGTCCTCGGCGACGGCGCGGTCGCGGTGACCGGCGGGATCGGCGCGGTGGGAACGACTCGGTGCGGACCGTTGGCGCTCTGGACCCACTCGGGGTGG
>CAZZAH010000582.1:0-2882 GCA_964652115.1 uncultured bacterium
GTATGCACGCCGCTCGGCGTCACGAGCTTGACCCAGTAGAGCCCGCTCGTCACCGCGTGGCCCGCGTCGTCGCGACCATCCCAGCTCAATCCATGAATGCCGGCGTCAGCCATTCCATCCGCGAGGGTGGCGACACGACGCCCCATCAGATCGAAGACCGCGAGCTGCACGGGCATCGCGTTCGGCAGCGCGTAGCCGAGCCGCGTTCGTCCGGGCGCCGGATTCGGCGAGGCCGGCATCAGCGCGACCTCGGTCACCGTCGCCTGACCGTCAACCGCGCTCGGATTGAGCCCGGTCTGAAGGTTGAAGTTTGTGTGATAGGAGACGCCGTTGCCTCCGGTAATCCAGAGGTCGAAGCCATACAGACCGGGCGGCATGAGCTGGCCGCCACGCAGAGAGAACGCAGGCGAGAGCGCACCATTCCCACCGGCCGGCAAGGCGCCAAGGCCGCCGTGATTCTGCGGCACGCTGATCTGAAGTGAGCGCGAGCCAAGCGTGGCGTTCAAGCCGGCCGCGTCGCCCGATCCCGCGTTCGACAGGTCCACGATCAGGTCGGCCGTCTCGCCCGGGTTGAGCATGCCGTCGCCGTTCCCGGTCACCGTGTCGTTGATCGTCGCGGCCACGAAGGCGATGCCCGGCGTATGCGCGGTCAGCTGGACCGTGTCGTCCCAGCTCCCGCCCACACCGTGGATGTCGAGGGTGAAGCCGAGGACCATGTTGTCCGGCACGTTCGGGCTCACGCTGAAGAGGTAGGGCGCGTCCGCCTGCGCGGTGGCGCTGATCGCGATCTCGCCGAAGCTCGCGGCTCCGTCGACCATCGTGACCCAGGGACCGATCGGCGTGAGGGTCGCGGTGACGTTGTGGGCGTCCTCGAGCCCGTTGTTCAAGAGGACCACGTTGAGCGCGACCTGCTCGCCCGCCTCGATCTGTCCGTTGGTCGTCCCTTCGCCGGTGTCGATCGCGTCGAAGCTGTTCACGAGCACGTGCGCCAGGCTCGGGTTGTCGACCAGGAGATCCTCGACGTGCGTGACGCGATTGTAACCGCTCACGGTGAGCAACACGGTCGAAGGCGAAGGAGGCTGCTGCTCGAGTACGACGTCGGCAATGCCGTTCGCGTCGGTATAAGCCGAGCCGTAGCGCACGCCGTTGGCGTAGATCGAAACGAGCGCGCCCTCCACCTCGGGGACGGTGACTTGGTAGCTGCTCGCGCCCGAGGGCAGAAGGCCGTCGTGCTCGACGGTCAGCGGTCCCGGGGTCGCGGTGCGGATCCAGAGCGAGCCGTCACCCAGGATGTTGTACTCCTCGAAGAGCGCGACGCCGGTGTTGCCCGGCCACATGTCCATCGCCTTCATGATGCCGCTCATGCAGGCGCCGCCGACCGTGCGGCGCTCTTCCTGCGTGAGGACGCGGATCGCCTCGGTCTGCATGTCGCACGGCGGAACCCAATCGCAGAGGAGCGCCGAGCCGTAGTAGCCGATCGCGCCGCGCGGGGTGGCGACGCTGCCGGTCCGCATCCACGCTTCGCCGAAGCACTCGTTCATCTGGTAGCCACCGTTGTCGCACGACACGTCGACGATGACCGGCTCGCGGTAGCCGTTCGAGAGCGCGTGCACGTCGTTATTGTTGAAGCCGGTCGTGCCCCAGCTCGTGCCGCTGCCGTGGCCGATGTAGTTGAGCACGCTCCGGCCGTCGTTGACCGAGCTCGTGATCATCGCCTTGGTCGCGGTCGGATCGCAGATCGCGTCGACCTGCGTGTAGGTGTAGCTCATCAGCATGTCGCGAAGGAGGCCAATGCGCTGGCAGTCGGTGTAGCCGGTGCCGCCGCTCTCGGCGCTGCCGATGCCGACCGCCTTGTGATACCAGTCGCCCGCGGGCGCGCCTTCGTCGGGCGTCTTCTCGTAGCGGATGATCTTGCTCACCTGGTTTTCCGCCTGCGCGAGCGTCTGGGCGGAGATGCGCGAGATGATGATATCGGGATAGTGGTCGGTGCCGGAAAGCCGCGCATAGGTCACGTCCGAGGGCGAAGCCTCGACGTCGCCGTACATGGTCGGGATCTGCTGGATGTCACCGACCAGGATGACATAGGTCAGGCCCGACGCGCCGTTGTAGGTCGATTGGAGATACGACTTGATCGCGGTTGAGGTGCTGCCGATCGTGCCGAGGTCGACCAGCGTGCAGGGCATCCCCTTCTGCAGCTTCCACTCGTACAGCGACTGCGCGGCGGAGTGAAGCGACTCGTGCGTGATAATGACGCACTGCCCAGGCTCCGGAAACATCGAGTACCGATGCGCGTCGTAGTTCACGAAGAGATCGGCATACATCGCGGCGAACTCGGGATCGAGGCTGGTGCGCGTGCCGAGGTAAGGATTGATCTCCGCGCCGTTCGAAGGCACGACCTCGAGCTCCATCCGCGTCACCACCTGGATGAGGCCACCCACGGGGTCGTAGCGGAAAGGATTGATCTCGAGCACGGCGCCGCGGAAATCGCGCAGCAGGAACGGTTCGAGCAAGCCGGCCTGCGCCGCGGGATAGAAGCCGGCGCGCTCATACACCGGTCCGAAGATGAAGGGAACATCGCTCGGATTCTGCGCACGCGAGAGGTGACCCTTCGACGGCGTCACGCGCTCGGTGCCGAGCGTCGTCGTTTCCATCGACAAGACGTGCACCTCGAACGCGCCGTGATCGGGCAGGACGAGCGAGCGACGAATCACCGGGAGCTGGGGCGCACCCTGCTCCATCCAGGCCGCTTCACCGGGCAAGCTATAGCTATCGGTGATCTGGCCCGCGGCGTCGACGGAGGTACGCTCGACCCCCGCGAGGTTGAACTCGAGCGCGATGCGGCTTTCGCTTTCCGCGAGGACGCGGACTCCGGTGTCGGCCGA
>CAZZAH010000583.1:0-2869 GCA_964652115.1 uncultured bacterium
CGGGATTGGTTACTCGCGCTCCTGAGCGCCGTCGCGCTCGCGGCGGCCTGTGGCCTCCGTGCCTTCCTGCCGCTGCTCGCGTTGGGGATCGCGGCCAAGCTGCACTGGCTTTCACTCAAGCCGGAGCTGGCGTGGTTGGGGCATGATCCCGCGCTCTGGGCGCTCGGTGCCGCGTCGGTGATCGAGATCCTGGGCGACAAGGTGCCGGCGATCGATCACGCGCTCGACGTCGTCGGCACCTTCCTTCGTCCGGCGGCGGCGGCGCTCGCGGCCTACGCGCTCTTCGTCGAGCTGCCTTCGCCTTGGGCGCAGATCGCGGCGCTCGCTTTGGGTGGGGCAGCGCTCGGCCTCCACTTCGGGAAGGCGGGCCTTCGCCTCGGCTCATCCGGCACGACCGGAGGGCTCGCCAATCCGCTCCTCTCGATCTTGGAGGACTTAGCCTCGCTCGCGATGATCCTCGTCGCCTTCTTCCTGCCGCTCCTCATTCTGGTCGTGATCGCGATCGTGCTGGTGGTGCGGGCGCGAAGGAAGCGGGTCACCGCCTGAGCGGCATCCGTTTTACGAGCTGAGTCGCGCGCGCATCTCGCTCGCCGTCGACTCGTAGACTCGCGCCGCGCGATCCCGCGTGAATCGAAGCGCAAGCGTCCCCACGATCGCGAGCACGAGCTGGCCCGCCGCCACGCGCGGCTCTCCCGCGGTGGTCGTCAACGCCACCGCTCCGAGGATGAGCCCCGTCACCGCGAAGAAGACGAGCACCGCGATCGGCCCGCCGCTCTGGCTGAGGTTGTCCCAGTGATAGAACTCGCGCGGCGTGGGCCAACGGACGCCGATCTGGTTTCCGATCGCGGCGAGGAGAGTGACGTAGGCGACGCTCCCAAGCAGCAACGCGACCGCGGCGAGCGCATGCCCACGCCACGCCATCGCGATCGCGAGCGGGAGGCATTGGGCTACGAGGATCGCGGCCGCGGCGCCGTTCTTCGCCGCGAGCAGCGTCGCCCCGCGGATCGGCAGCAGTCGGTACCGATCGATGCCGCGTTGGTCGAGGCCGAAGGGGTTGTTCCAAACCGCAAGCTGGCTCGAGACGATCAATGGAAGCGCGAGCATCGGGATCCAGAGATACGCCGCGTCGAGTCGCGCGAAGAGGAGCGTCGCGCCGAGGGAGATCCCAAAGCAAAGCTGCACGTCGACATTCCTCAAGAGATACGACAGCTCCTTCGACACGAGCGGGCCGAGCGGCCGTCCGAGGAAGCGCAGCGCGGGGAGCCCACGTCGATGACGCCGCCGCGAGGAGAGCGACGCGTCGGGTGAGGCCAGGCTTCGCCTCAGCTCGCTCGCGCCGAGACGCGAGAGGAAGAACGCGACCAGCGCGAGAAGGGAGATCGGCGCCAGCGGGTCGTGACCCTTCCACGCCGCCGCCGTCCAACCCGCGGGCGTCCAGGCGAGCAGCGACACCGCGGAATCGCTGATCGATACCTTCCCCTGAAAGCCGCGGACGAGGAGTGCGAGCACAAAGAAGGGCGCGAGCGCCGACAAGAGCGCCGACACTCGAAGCTGCGTGCTCGACGACGCGCGCGAGGCGGAGAAGATCCCGATGCACCACGCGATCAGGACGAGATCGAGCAAGAAGAGCAGGCTGCTCACGACCCCGATCGGCCCAAACGCGAAGGCCGCCGGAAGGAGCGAGAAGGTCGACGCCGCGAGGAGGATCCAGTAGGCGGGATGGATGAACGAACCGGCGGCCGCAACGCCCCCCAAGGTCGTGATCGACACCGGCAGATGCCGCAGCTTGGACGGCGGAAAGATCCCTCGACGAAGCGAGGATTGCGCGGTGACGAGCGGAACGAGCGTCCAAAGCAGAAGCATCTGACCAAGGGCCAAGGTCACGATGCGGATGCCGCCCGGTAGATCGTTCTGGAGCTGCATCGCGCCTCTGCTCGCGAGATTCCAGATTCGAAACGCCGCAAGCTGCGCGAAGAGGATCGCGAGCACGAGGTTGGCGCCTTGCCACGAACGAGGGCTCCGGACATCGCGCCAAAACGCGCGCCAGAGATAGGGCAGGAAGATCCTTAGAGGAGCCAATCGAGGTCGACCCCCGATTCGGCGCGGCCGCCGGTCGCTTCGAGGAAGTGTGCTTCGAGCGACGCGCCCGAGGTCCACTCGGCTTTCCGGAGATGCCGCGCGATCTTGCCCTCACGAAGGATCACGACCTCGTCGGCCAGCCGCTCCACGATCTCCAGGATGTGCGAGGTAAGGAAGATGGTGACGCCACGCTGCGCCAATCGCTCGAGCAAGGAGCGCAGGTGCCGGCCGCTGGTCGGATCGATCGCCTCGAATGGCTCATCCAAAAAGAGCACGTCGGGCCGATGCAGCAGCGCGAGCGCCAAGGCGAGCTTCTTCCGCATGCCGGTCGATGCCTCGCCCGCCATCGTGTCGCGCGACGCGCTCAGATCAAGGAACTCGAGCAGGCTTTCGCCGCGCGCGCGGATCTCCGGCTCGGGCAGCTCGTAGACCTCGCCCACCATCGTCACGTGCTCCCACAACGAGAGCCGGTCGAAGAGCGCGAGATCATCGGGCACCACGCCGACCTGCTTCTTGATCTGCAGATCGTCGCGCTCGAGCGAGCGATCGAGGATGCGGATCGTCCCTTCGCTTGGCGCGAGGAGCCCGGTCAGCATGCGAACGGTGGTGGTCTTGCCCGCGCCGTTCGGTCCCAGCATGGCGAAGAACGATCCGCGCGCGACCGAGAGATCGAGGTGATCGACCACCGTCTTCTTGCCGAAGCGGCGCGTCAGGCCGTGTGCCTCGATCGCGAGCTCGCGGGGCGATGTGCTCGGCGTCGCGACGTTGTCGTCGGTTCCGTCGTGCGTGC
>CAZZAH010000584.1:0-2864 GCA_964652115.1 uncultured bacterium
GCCGCGACGAGGCCGGCCGCTCGGAAAAAAGTCGTGTGCAACGCCAGGTCCGAAAACCGCCAGCGATCCGCGAAGCATCGAGCGAGAATGCGGCATCGGGCAAAGGAGGAGCGCAATGACCGCGATCGGAAACACGCCGCTGATTCGACTCGACCGCCTACGCGAGCCGGGCTGCGCGGAGATCTACGTGAAGTGGGAGGGCGCCAATCCCACCGGCAGCATGAAGGATCGGATGGCGCTCGCCATGATCGAGGGCGCCGAGCGCCGCGGCGACGTGAAGCCCGGCGGCCGCGTCGTCGACTACACCGGCGGGAGCACCGGCGGTTCGCTCGCGATGGTCTGCTCCGCCAAAGGCTATCGCGCGCACTTCGTCTCCTCCGACTGTTTCGCGGAGGAGAAGATCCGCACCATGCGCGCGTTCGGCGCCGAGGTCGAGATCATCCCGAGCCGCGGAGGAAAGGTCACGGCGGAGTTGATCCAAGCTTGCCTCGTGCGCGTGCGCGAGCTCGCGGCCGAGCCGGGCACCTGGTGGACCGATCAATTCAACAACCCGGATAACCGCGCGGGATACGCGCCGATGGCGCGAGAGATCTTGACCGCGCTCGATGGCAGGCTCGATGAGTTCGTGGCGGGCGTCGGCACCGGCGGCTGCCTTTTCGGCAACGCCCTCGTCTATCGCGAGGTTGCGCCGGCGGTACGCTGCATCGCGGTCGAGCCGATGACCTCACGCGCGCTCGCGGGCGTTGGGCCGATGGGCGGGCATCGCCTCGAGGGGATGGGCGCGGGTTTCGTCCCCTCGATCTGCATCCCTGAGCTGATGCACGCGGCGATCCCGGTGACCGACGAGGACGCGATCACGACCGCGCGCCGCCTCGCGCGCGAGGAAGGCATCTTCGGCGGCACTAGCTCGGGCGCGAACGTGTGGGTCGCGCTCCAGCGCGCCCGTGAGCTAGGTCCTGATGGACGCGTGGTCACGGTGATCTGTGACAGCGGCCTGAAGTATCTACAGGGCGACCTGTTTGATTGAGAGACGCGCGCACGCGCGGCTCAAGCCCACGATTGCAGCTCGACGATGTTCCCCTCGGGATCGGTCACGTAGCAGAAGGTCACTCGCGTTCCGATCGCGGTCGTGAGCGTGACGACATCGCCGACCGCGCTACCGCCGGCGTCGAGTACCTCACGCCGCGCGTCCTCGACCGAGTCGACGGCGAAAGCGAGATGCGCCAGGCCGGGCCGGTTGATCGCGGGCGGCGGCCCGTCGACTCCGACCGAGAAGCTGTAGATCTCGAGCGTCGGGCCATGCTCTCCGAGACCTGGCAAGCGCAGATGCACTCCCTTGACCGTGGTGCCGGGAACGCCCGTGCCGGCCTCGATGCCCGGGCCGGAGTAGTCGCGCTCCGGTGGTACAGGGGTGCAACCAAGGAGCGATTCGTAGAAGTGAGCGAGCGCGCGCCAGTCGCGCGCGATGATGTTGATGTGAGAGAAACGTGTGCCTTGTATCATGCCGTCCTCACGGTGAAGGGCCTCTTGCGCGGTCCACTCTCCGCGCACGATCGAGTGAGCGCGGGTCTGAGCATACACGCGAAGAGGCGTGCTCTGGTTTGCGCGATCCGCGGGACATTTGGGGGAGACGATGAAGCTCGAGCCTCGATTCTGGGTGATGACCGCGATGGTCTTTCTCCTCGGGTGCGCGGGGAGCGCCCCACGATCCGGCGATTCGGCGGCCAAGCTCGCGAATGGATTCTACGCGGTGCTCGGCGAGTCGGAGATCGAAGCTTCCGCCGACTCCGCCGCCGGCACCGCCGCGCATGTCGTCGTGCCCTATGACCACATCTACACCGACACGCCGGACGAGCCGCGCGTCTGGCTCGCCCTCTCGCCGTCGCCGTACGTGCCGCTCGTCCTGACCGGCCCGCCCGACATGGGCGTCAGCGAGAAGGGCTTCGCCTCGCTCTCGATCGCGCTCGCGCCGGAGAACACGAAGCTCCTCGAGGACTTCACGCGCGAACATCTGAATGGCCCGGTCGCGATCGTGGTGGGGGGCGAGGTCGTGACCCAGCACAAGATCAAGTCGGTCATCACCGGCGGCAAGATGCAGATCACCCGCTGCACCGACAACGCGTGCGAGGTCCTCCGCACCAAACTTCTCGAGCAACCTTAGCGACCGCGGGGGCGATACGTCGGGTGAACCTCAACCCGAAGGAGTCCCCGATGACCGTCATCGACCGTTCGTTCAGCGCCGCGGCACACGCGGTGAATTCGTTCTCGCAAGCCAAGTCCGGAATCAACCTGTCGTCCGAGCTGGAGAAGCGGGCCTTGAATCCCCAGCCGCTTCCGCCCAAGGCGGCTTCGCACCTAGGCTCGCTGCTCGACGAGGTGGCGCTCAACCCGCAGCCGCTTCCGCCGAAGGCCTCGTTCCTCTCCTCGATCCTGGACCTGGTCGCGCTCAACCCGCAGCCGTTGCCACCCCGCGCCAAGACGAGCCTCGATGAATGGGACTTCTGCGGCAACATCCCGCGCCCTGTTCCGCCGCGCCCGCTCGACGAGGAGCGCATCTGGCTGCGATAGAGCTACGAGGCACCAACGCATCACACGTCACTCGGCCGCTCTCGCGCTCCAGAAGCGAGGCGGCCGTTCGTGTCTTCGCCGTGAGCGGACTTTCGGAAGGCGACGCGCCCGCGCATCGACTAGACTCGCTCGCGAGCAATCGGCACTGGTCTGTCGCGAATCCATGAAGTTCGGAGGCTCTCATGCCGTTCGTGTTCCCGTGCAGCGAATGTGGACATGCCATCCTGGTTCGGCACCTCAAAGCGGGCGAGCCTGCGCAGTGCAAGTCATGCCGGGCGGTGACCCCCGTTCCCGCC
>CAZZAH010000585.1:0-2863 GCA_964652115.1 uncultured bacterium
ACGAACCACTCGCGGTAGAGGGCGCGGGCCATCGTCTCCAAGAGCCGGATGCGCCGCTGACTGTTCTCGATCAGCTCGTCGTAGGCCGACAGGATGCCCGCGATTCGACGTTGCACCGGCAGCGGGGGAACCGGGATGTACGTCTGCCGAAAAATCGGGTGGTGGCCCTTGTAGTCCGAGAGGCTGACCCGCCCGAGTGATGCGTAGTAGAAATAGACGGTGTCGGCGACGCCGGGCTTGCCGACCTTTGGAAAGATGTTCTGGATGGTCGAAAACGGTCGCCTCATGAGGCGCATCGCGCACGTGTGGTTCGCAAAGGTCACGACAGGCTGGTCGGAGGATGCCTCGACGCCAGGCTCTTCGTCGTGGTACCCAAGGAACTCGGTTTCGGACTGATTCAGAACCGGCACCGCGCCGCGCTCTGTCACCGTCTTCGTATCGAACAATTTCCCCGGCCTGAGCGGAACGCAGGCTTCCTCCGTCGGCATTGCGCACCACCCAACAGGAAGAGTCGGCACTTCCTCGGGCTTGAGCCAGACGGATTGCCTTAGCTCAGCCATCGTCCCGCCTCGATAGCGTCCTTCCCACCGTCGGTCATCGTTTGTTCGCAGTTGCGCCGCCGAGCAATACCGGAGCAGGCGTAGCGGGTCAGCATCTTGTCCTCGATCTCTCGCAGTCCGCGTGAGCTGAGGTCGACCATTTTGTTGACGCCACCAATATGGTCCGCGATGGGCTGGTTGGAGAGTTCGCGCGCGGTCGTGTCCTTGGAAATGGCCGTGCTCGCGTTGCGCCATTCGCCGCAGCCGAGCGGACGTCGGAGATCGCGGGCCAGGCAGTGCCCGATGCAGACTTCTGCCTGTTGGGCATGGTCCCCGAATGCGCTCGTGAGGGTTTGGACGAGGTCGATCCTCATGCTTCAAGGATCTCCGCGACATTCCTGGCGATGGTCTGCTCGAGCTCGCGCGCCTGAGCGTTGAGCGTTTCGAGCTCCTCATTCAGCGCCTCGAGCTGCGCCTTGAAGTCCTCGTCGCTCACCTCCTCGCCCGGAGCGACGCCGACGTAACGCCCCGGGTTGAGCGACCAGCCCTGCGCTTCGATCTCCTTCACCGTAGCGGCGCGGCACAGCCCGGGCACGTCGGCGTACTTCGGCTTGCTCCCGAAGACCTCCTTGATCCTCGCCTCCGCTTCATCGCCGCCGAGCGTGAAGTCGAGCGCCTCGCCGCGATAGAGGCGGACAAGGTTGGCCATGAACCCAATCTGCGCGGGCGTCCATTCGCGATGCGCGCGGTCGACCTGCCGGTAGATGTGGCGCGCGTCGATGAAGAGCACCGTGTCGGCGCGCGGGGTCTTGGCCTTGCCTCGATCGAAGAACCAGAGCGTGCAGGGCAGCGTCACCGTGTAGAAGAGGTTCGGTCCAACCGCGACCATGACGTCGACCGCGCGACTCTCGATCAGCTTCTGCCGAATGTCCTGCTCCGACGAGCGAGCGTCCGACGCCGAGTTCGCCATCACGAACCCGGCCCGCCCCTTCGCGCTGAGCGCGGAATAGAAGAGCTGGATCCAGAGGTAGTTCGCGTTGTCGGTGCGCGGCAGGCCGAACGGGAAACGTCGTCCTGGGCCGACAGACTCTTTCAGCCTTTCCTTGTCCACCGCGTTGACGTTGAACGGCGGATTGGCGAGCACGAAGTCGAAGTGACCGGTGGCTTCGTGTGGGTCGTCGTAGTAGCTGTTCACGTTGCCACCGTGGCGAATGTCGCCCTCGAGCCCGTGGACCGCGAGGTTCAAGCGACAGAGGCGACCGGTTTCGTCCGTCTTCTCGACCCCGTGAATGGAGAGTTCGGCGGCCGGGTTCTTCTTGTGCTCGGACACGAAGCGCGCGGACGAGACGAACATGCCGCCCGATCCGCACGCGGGGTCGAGGATGCGGCCGTGGTAGGGCTCGATGACCTCAGTGAGTAGCCGCACGATGCTGCTCGGAGTGTAGAACTCGCCGCCCTTCTGGCCTTCGGTCCGCGCGAATTCGCCGAGGAAGTACTCGTAGATGCGGCCGAAGGCGTCGTAGTCGACGCTCGCGGGAATCTCGGAGACCTTCTTCAGCAGCTCCTTGAGCAGCGTGCTCGTGAAGAGGTTGTACGTCTTCGGGAGGACGCCCGCGAGCTGCTGGTTCTGCTTCTCGATGTCGCGCATGGCGGCGTTGACCTTGGCACCGATGTCCACCCGTTCGGGCAGATGGAGCAAGTAGTCGAAGCGTGACTCGGCGGGCAGGTAGAGGATGCCCTGGGCGTGATAGGAGGTCGGCTCGTCGACTAGGCTGCCGCGCCGCGCCGAAGTGCCGGCCTTCTCCAGCGTGGCGCGTTGGGCGGCGAAACGAACCTCAGCGAAGCGCAGGAAGATCAGACCGAGGACGGGAGCGGAGTACTCCTGGGACTTGAGCCCTGAGTTCGCGCGGAACTGGTCGGCGGCGTCCCACAGACGCTTCTCGAGCGCGGCGGTGGCGGCGTCCTTCTCCGATGGGGCGATCCACTGCACGGCAAGAACTCCGATCGACAACTGGTCATGGCGAGTATGCGGGCGCTGCTACCACCGACTCCCCCCTTGGGGCGCGGCTCGCCGGTTGTGAAGCGATCGCCGCGGATTCTACCTGCATCGACCGCCGAAACAAACCCAAGCGCTTCAATCCCAATCTGCCTCCGCGTCCACGCGCTTGCCCGCCGCGCCGACGCCGAACATAGCGCGCCGGCGGGCGACCCGATGTTGAGCGGAGCGGCGACCTCGTGGGGCACGGGTGTTCCCTACCGCTCCGACTCACGCTCAGGCTCGCGATCGAGCGTCATCTCGGTCATGGTGCGGCGAAAGCCGAGGT
>CAZZAH010000586.1:0-2856 GCA_964652115.1 uncultured bacterium
GTGTTCCCGGTCCCCTGTGCGGTTGCGTCCATGCGATAGCAGCCGCCGCCGGTGATCCCGACTCGGGTGGTGGTGAGCCCGCCGGCCGGAACCGCCACGTTCCCCGTCGACGGAGTGAATACCGGCGTTCCTTGACAGAGGTTAGTGCCTGACAATTTGCTGAGGCGCCAGTCGTAGACCTTCGCTGTCGCCGTGAGATTGGTGAACACCGCGCAGATGGGACAGAGCGTCGTCGTGTGCAAAGGCACGCGCACAAACTCGCGGCGCTTGCCCGCGCAATCGGCGGCCCAGATTCGATTCATCACCGGGCCGTCGACCGTAGGTCCGGCCAGGCTCGAGCGAAATACGTCCACCTCGTCGATCAGGCCGTTGAAGGCAGTGCTCCCGGATCCGACATAGACGTCGACCGACCCAGGGCCTCCCGTCGGGTTGAAGGTCGAGCCCCACTGAGCGCCATCGATGTAGAACGCCCCGATGTGCTGGCTCGGGCACATGGTGACCGCGACGTGATGCCAGGCGTTCTCGGACATCTGCGCACCGCCGGCGGCGTAGGTGATCCCCTCCGAGCTCGCGAGCAGTCGGCGGTCCCGGATGAAGAACATGAAACTGCCGGCACTCACGATCGCCCGGGTGGCAGAGGCGGGAGAGCCCGAATAGAGGTATACCCAGGCATCGACCGCGAATCCCCAAGGCCCCAGGTAGATCGATTCACCGATCGGATGCCCTTTCATCCCATCCGCGCTCGCCACGCATCGGAGTGCATTCCCTACCAGCCCCGGGACCAAAGTGGCTCCTCCGAGCAAGGTGCCTGTATTGGCCCCGGTGCTCCAGTGCGCCAGATCGCGGACATTTGATCCCGCGAGATCGTCGAACGTCCACCACGCTTGTAAGCGCTCGGGCGGCGCGGCGGTCCCGTTCCCGAAGGTCACGGCAATGGTGTGGTTCGCGGTGACGTTGGTGAAGGTGTAGCTCGAGACGTTTCCGACCGAGACGTTGTCCACGAGCACGTCCGCGATCCGATAGCAGCTCGCTGGGATGATGTTGAAGGTCTGATCGGCGCAGCCATTCACCACCAGGGTGCCGGACGGAACGATGGCCCCGTGCGCACCGGCACTGGCGATGATCGTCCGCGTGGTCCCCGGGCTGAAGAAGCTCTGCTCCGCGCTCCAGCCCGATCCTTCGTAGGCGGCGTCGACCGCTTGAACGCTCCAGTAGTACGTGCCGGCGCACGCAGGGCGCTCGAAGGGCCAAGTGGTCACGCCGTGAACATTGCCGAGCCTCACGATCTGACGATAGCCGTTCGTCAGGTTCGACATCGGGGACTTCACGTTCCCGCCGAGCGGCTGCGTGGAGATACGAAGGTTATACGAGAGCTGGTTGGAGTTCGTCTGCGCGTCGATCGGCGCGGTCCAACTCAGGAGAATTGGATCGCCGGTGTTGTCGGTCGTCGGATTTCCCGGTACTCCCGGGGGCGTGTTCGGCGGCGCTCCCGTGCTTTCGTAGAGCTGGATCTTCCGCGTCTGGCTTGCGTCTCTTCCGGTCAGAAGCAGATCGAGGTCATGGTCGCCGTCATAGTCTCCCCACTCAGCGTCGCCATACTCCAGCCCCAGAAGTGCCAGGTTGAGCAGCGTGAACGCCCCTCCGTTGTTCTCGTAGACCCGAGCCGCAACCCCGTCGAAATCGTTCCCGGTGAGGAGGATGTCGAGGTCCCCATCGTTGTCGATGTCGGCCCAGGAGGCGGAGCCGGTGACGAGCCCCGTCAAGCCGGCGGAGAGCTCGGTGAAGACGCCCCCGTTGTTCTGGTACACCGCGGCGGGGATCCCGTCTTGCTCGGTGCCGCCGCTCGCCAGGAGGTCGAGATCGAGATCGTGATCATAGTCGCCCCAGGCGAGTCCCGGCGCCGCCATAGCGTAGAGGGGAGCACCGATGTCGGTGAATCCCCCGGGGTCGTTGCGGTAGATCGCGGTGAAGTTCGAGGATGTCGTCGTCCCCCCAAGCGTGAAGTCCAGATCACCATCCGCGTCGTAGTCGCCCCACGCGGCCGAGGAAAAGACCAGACCTGGCAATGACGCCGCGATGTCCTGGAAACCGCTCCCGGTGTTTTGATAGATGCGCGTGGTGTAACCGGAGCTGGCGCTTCCGGTGATCAGCAGATCAAGGTCGCCGTCGTTGTCGAAGTCACCCCACTCTAGGTCGCCGAGATACACTCCGACGATTCCCGGTGCGATATCGGTGAAGCTGCCTGCCGTGTTCCGATAGACGCGGGTCACGGACCCGAATCCGTTCCATCCACACGCCGCCAGGTCGAGATCGCCATCCGCGTCGTAGTCTCCCCAGGCGATCGCCGCTTCGTCGAGACCCTCGAGGCTGGCGTGAAGCTGAAAGGTGTTTGGGGCGGGCAGCTGGCTGTTCTCGTAGATCTTGAGCACCCAACCGCCGGGCGAGTCGCCGGCCACGGCGCAGTCCAGGTCGCCGTCGTCGTCGTAGTCGCCCCACTCGACCCTTCCGTCGCCCACCGCAACGAAGGGAGAGGCGACCGGGTTCAGCTGCACCGCTTGGACTGGGGCGATCAGAAGCAGCGGCGCGAGGCTCGCGAAGAGCCAACCTACGGCGAGCTGGACGAGCTTTTCTCGAAGGATGCCGGGTGCGGACATGGAAAACCTCCCCCGTTCGACGTTCAGTGCTGATTCGCGTGGAGATCGAGGGCGAGAAGCGTGAGGGAGAATGCTCCTCGAGTCAACCGGCGAGTCGGATGAGGGCTGAGCCGGCGCGACGAATCGCGCTGTAGAAGCAGAATTCGTCTACCGGTAGGCGAAGACCATCGCGTAGATGATGAGCGCGACGACCGAGAGGCCG
>CAZZAH010000587.1:0-2853 GCA_964652115.1 uncultured bacterium
TCGAAGCGAGCGGCCGGCCGAAGCGTGACCGAAACGGAGTCGTCCGTTTCGAGCTGGTAGGGATAGGGCAGGCCGGAGGGGAGCTGAAGAAGTCGGATCGTTTCCGCGTTCGCGGTCGCGAGGTCGATCGGCCGGTCGAATGAGAGGCGCGGCGCCGCCGTGTCGGGCACGGCCGAGGTCTCGCTGGGCGGCGACATCGAGAGGACGCGCGGGAGATCGGAGAAGGCATCGGGCCGCACCACCGTCGAATCGCTATAGACGCCGACTCGATCCGACCATTCGGCGCGAACCCGGAAGCGCGACTCCGGGAAGCGCCCCGCGAGGAGCTCACGCTTCTCCGCGCTCGTCAGCTCGATCACGAGCGACGAATCGGTCGAGGTCGAGAGCGCGTCGCCGCCACCGTCGATCGATTGCCACACGCGATAGCGAAGCGCGCCCGGCACGCGCGTCCACTCGACCCGATACGCGAGGTCGCCCGGACTGGCGGTGACGGCGCGGAGGCTCGGGATGACGGAGTGAAGTCGGACCGTCGCCTTCGCGCGCTGCCCGGGCCGAATGGAAATGCCGTCGCTCGCACCCTCGGCAACGACCCCGCGAGGCGTGGCGCCGGGCGGTGCGGCGCTCGGTCCTTCCGTGCGCGCGACGACCCTTCGCCCATCTCCGGCCGCGACCGGGAGCTCGAGGCTGATCTCCTGCTCCGCGAGCGCGAGCGCGATCGGCCCCGCGAGGAGCGCACCACCGGCGTCCCTCACCCAGACTCGCAGCGTATCGGCCGAGGCCGTGCTCGCACGGTAAGCGAGCGCGATCGTCCCTTCGCCCGGCCGCGTCACCTCATCACGCCCGCAGCGCACGAAGAGGAGCGCGAGCAACAGCACCGCGAGAGCGGCGCGCACGCGCGGGAGCATTCGGCCGAGCGAGCGCGGAATCACCGCAGGATCCCCCATCCCCATCCGAGGTCCACCCGCGTGCCGTGCAGTGCGAAATCCTCGCGCGTCTTTCCGACCGGCACTCGAAGTCGAACGCTCACCTCGGAGGAGGCGAGGAGATAGCGCAGGGTCGCCTCGGGCGCGACCCAATCGACGTGACCGAGCTGCCCCGCGAAGCCACGAAGGTGGTTGCCGACCACGCCGAGTCCGGCGCGCCAATCCCCGAGGGGATGCTCGAGCGATGCCTCGTAGCGCAGTCGGTTGCCCGAACGAAGCACCTCTTCATCGAGCAGCCTTCCCGGTTCCGCCTCGCCGTCGGCGCGGCCGAGAAGCTCGACCGAAGCGCGCAGGCGTTCGCGCGCGATCGAGCTCGCCCCCTCGAGGCGGAGGCGCGTTTCAGCCCCGACGCGATATGCGTCGGTGCCGTCGATCTCCTCCTGGCTGCCGGAGTGGCGGGAGAGGGTGACCCTCGCGTCATAGAGCGGGCTGACCCATCGTGCGCTGAGCGCGAGTCGCGAACGGTTCCCCGGATCGAGGCGCGAGCCGGCTTCGCCCAGCTTGTACTCCCCGCGGGATTCGAAGCCGCCGGCGACCTGCACCGAGAGGCTCTTGGTCCGAAGCGCCTGCACTCCGAGGCCGAGGTTCAAGCGCGAGCCTGCCCCCGGTCGCGGCTCCGGAAATTCGAGCGCGAACTCCTCGAGTACCTGCGCGACCGCGAGCTCGTCGGCATCGCGGAGGTCTCGCGACGACCAGAGCTCGCTTCCGAGAGCAAAGGCCACGCGATGGTCCCACGCGCTCGACTGCACCGACCAACGGAGCAGGCTGCGCGGATCCGGATCGCTGCTCTCCCCGCCGATCTCTTGGTGTGATTGCACCAGGCCGGTGCCGAGCGCGAAGCGAAGCGATCGAGTCGCCTGCCACGCTCCGTCGATCGCGAAACGCTGCTGCCGCGTGCTCGTCTCGCTCGCTCTTCCGTCGTAGCTCCAGGAAGCAAGCTGCCCGGAGGCGCGAAGCCCGAAGCTCTGCTCCATCTGCCCGAGGCAGCGAGGGGCGCTCAGCGACGCGAGCGCAGACGCAATGCTGATCAGCAGAGCGAGCCGTGTGATTCGAGCGTGCATCGGTTGGCGGCGTGGCGCGCTTCGCCGCGGGGAGCCACGCTTCATGGTCCTACCACGCGGATCTCGAGCAGTCCGGTCGATCCAAGCACGCCGATGGCGCTGGGCTCGGCGCCGCGAACGCCTGCTTCGGTCCCTCCGATCGACACGGCGCCGATCTCGAAGAGAAGCGCGTCCACCTCGGCCGAAGGGGTGAAGCTCGGCTCGCGGGCCCAGTCGTTCAGCATTCGTTCCTCGAGCGAGAGAAGCTCGCCGCTCTCCGACTCCGAGTGCACGCGCGCCCCCGCGGCGAGAGGAAAGCGCATTTCCGTTTCGGAGAGGCCCTCCCAACGGGCCGCGGCCGCCCGCGGCAAACCGCGGGCCTCAAGCAGGAGTCCTTCGCTGATCGCGCGAAGCGCTTCGGGCTCGATCGACGCGACGACCTCATCGGTGGCTCCGCGCAGGCGCCTCGCCCGGAGAAGATCGCCGGCGGCGCGGCGCGCCTCCCCAAGAGCAGCATCGAGCTCGAGCGTTCGCGCGGTCGAGGCGACCGCTTCTCGCCCCTCCGCGTCGATCCAGCTGTACTGCACGCGGACGCGCGCGCCTTCGATCGCGTAGGTCCCGCGAAGCGCAAGGCCGGCACGCGCCAGCGCCATCGCCGACGACACGTTCTCGGGCGCGAGCGCGGACGGCGGTTCCTCGACCCAGGTTTCGATCGCGGCCTCGAGCGCGCGCTGGGTCTCTCGATTCGCCTCCCCGGTGGTGATGAGCCCTCGATCGCGCTGGAAGGCGAGCAGTGCCTGCTTCCGCGCGTCGGTGGTGTCGGCGCGCGT
>CAZZAH010000588.1:0-2837 GCA_964652115.1 uncultured bacterium
CGCTGCCGCGTCATCAGACTCTGCGGGCGGCGATCGCGTGGAGCTATGACCAGCTGGAGGAAGACGAGCGGCAGATGCTTCGCTACCTCGGCATCTTCCGCGGTGGTTGCACGCTCGAAGGGGCTACGCGCGTGGCGAGCGCCGCGGCCTCGGCCGACGAATTCGAGGTGCTCGATCGCTTGGGGCGCCTCGTCGATAAGTCGCTCGTGGTGATGAAGCGGATCGACGACGGCTCCTCGCGCTATGAGCTGCTCGAGACGGTGCGCGAGTTCGCCTACGAGCAGCTGGTCGCGGCGGACGAGCATTCCGCGGTCGCCACCGCGCATCTGCGGCATGTCCGCGCGATCGCGGGGAGCTCGGCGAGCAACGTCCATCGGCCCGAAGCCGGTGCGTCGAAGCGCGCGATCGACCGCGAGGTGGAGAACATCGTGGCCGCCCTCTCGCGTGCGGATCTCCTCGCCGACGGGCCGCTCCTCTCGCTCGAGGTGGTCGCCGCGCTTCGCATCTACTGGCTGAACAGCGGCCGCGCGGACTTGGGCTCGCGCTTGGTGGAAGAGGCATTGAGGCGCGGGGAGCCCTTGGGTCCGATCTGGCCCCGCGCGATGGCGCTGCAGACCTCGGCGACGCTGGCGTACTACCAAAGGCGCTATCAGGAGGCCCGCGTCGCGATGGAGGAATCGCTCACCATCTCGCGTGCGCTCGACAACTGGCTCGGCATCGCGGTGGGCTTGAGCATGCTCGGGACGCTGACCGAGAAGGATGGAAATCTACCGAAGGCGCGCGCCTATTTGACTGAGGCGGCCGAGCTGTTCCGAGCACATGGCGATCAAGTGAGGCTCGCCAGCATGCTCAACTCGCTCGCCAATCTGCATGTCGCGGAGGGAGACGCCGATGGGGCAGCCGGGCTTTACGAGGAGGCGGCCGTTCTCGCGATGAAGGCCGGCAACCGCGACGGCGGGTCGACGGCGCACCTGAACCTGGCGCGCATGGCGCTTCTGCGCGACGATCAGCGGCTCGCGATGCAATGGCTCGGCTCGGGCTTCGCGCTCGCGGTGGAGATCGCTTCGGTGCGGCATGTCGCGGCGGCATTCGATCTCGCCGCGATCGTCGCGGTACGCGAAGGAGAGGCGCGCACAGCGGCGCGCTTCCTCGGGATCGCGGAGCAGATGCGCGAGGCGGCCCACCATAGTGACGAGCTGCTCGGCTTCGCGCCGCTAACCGATGCCCGCGCTCGCGTGGTGGAGGCGCTGGGAGACGCGCAACGCGCGGAGTGCCTGGCCGCGGGTCGCGCGCTCGACGACGCCGACGCCCAAGCGGAGCTGTCGGCGTGGATCGCGGCCACCGGTGACGGAACCTAGCCGCGTGACGAGAAGAACGGATCGAGGAACGCGGCGGCCTGGTCCGTGATGCCGATGATCTTGTTCGTGGCTTGCCGATAGAGTTTGAAGTTGAGCTCGGTCTGCGGGCGGCCATCGTCCCAATCGTCGAACGGCCTGAGCTCGGTTCGGCCGAGCGGGCGCTTCGCGAGCGCCGTGCGCTTGATCACGATGCTCACGCATGGCGTCTGCCGCTCGATGCCGCGCTTCCTCGGAATCGCTTCGGCGGAGAGTACGACCCCGCGCGCCGCGAGCCCTTGCCCGCCCTCGTTCTCGCTCGCGAAGATGAAGATCGTGTCGCCCGCGGCGATCTGCTTGCCGCCGTACATCGTCTTCTGCCTGGGAAACTCGAGCGTCTTCGCCTTCAGGTCGAGCACCTCTGCTTTGATTACGTAGGTCACTTCACCTCCTCGCGCGCTAGCCTGGCCCTCACCAGCGAGCCATCCTACTTCGCCTCGAGCTTGGCCAGCTCCTCCGCGACCTCTTTCGCCCGCGGATGCTCCGGCCCGAGCGTCGCCACGATCGTCTCCTGCGCCGCGCGAAGCAACGTCTCCGCTTCCTCGCGCCGCCCGACACACGCCAGCGCGCGTCCGTGCGTCGCGGTCAGGATCGCGCGATTGACGTGCCCCTCGGGGAAGATCCGCTCGGCCAGCTCGTGTGCTTCGCGCGCGACCGGCTCGGCATCGGCGCAGCGGCCCTCATCGAGCAGCGTCTTCGCCAGGTTGTTGAGGCCGATCGCCACGTTCGGATGCTCTCGCCCAAACGACGTGGTGAAGATCGTGATCGCCTCGCGGAAGACCCCCTCCGCCTCGGGGTAGCGCCTCATCAAGCGATAGAGTGCGCCGAGATTGTTGAGCGTCGAGGCGACCGCGCTGTTCTCCGCGCCGAGCGTTCGCCGCTGCGCTTCGAGCACGCGGAGCCTGAGCACGAGCGCCCGGTCGTACTTCCCCTGCGCCTGTTGCGCGACCGCGAGATCCTCCTCGAGCGCTAAGACCTCGCGATCCTCCTCACCGAGCGCGGGACGCACGACCGCCAGCGCCGCTTGAAAGAGCGATTCCGCTTCGGCGTGACGACCTTCGCGGTCGATGCAGAGCGCCAGATTGCCGAGCGAGATGGCGGCGACGGGATGCTCTGGGCCAAGCACGCGACGGTGGATCGACACCGCCTCGCGAAGGAGCGACTCGGCCTCGGGCAGCTTGCCGGCATCCTCGAGAGTGGCGGCGAGTCGCGCGGCAGCCATCGCGACCTCGTGATGATCTCCGGCGTGCTCTTCGCGCGTGAGGTCGAGCGCTTCTCTCCCGAGCGACTCGGCCTCCGCGACGGCGCCGCGCGCACGACGGATCTGCGCGAGATCGGCAAGCGAACGCGCGAGCATCGATCGATCGGCCGCCGATCGACGCAACGCAACCGCGATCGTGACCATGGAATCGGCCGCGGCCCATTGCCCCGCGTTGCCGAGAT
>CAZZAH010000589.1:0-2831 GCA_964652115.1 uncultured bacterium
GCTATCGCGCGGGTGCGCGTCGGTTTCTTCCGGCCTTCGATCTCTACGTCAGCTCATCGGTCGAGGAGGGGCTCGGCACGTCGATCCTCGATGCCGCGGCGCATGGGCTCGCCGTGGTCGCGACCACCGCGGGAGGCAGCGCGGAGACGGTGATCGACGGCGAAACCGGCGACCTCGTCGCGCCGGGCGACGCGGCCGCGCTCGCCTCGCGGATCAACGCCCTGCTCGCGGACGCGTCGATACGAGAGCGCATGGGAATCGCGGGCCGCACGTTCGTCGCCTCGCGCTTCTCTCGCGATGCGATGGTGGAGGGCACGCTCGCGCTCTATGAGGCGGCGCGATGAGCTCGCGCTGGGGGCTACTCGCGGCGATGCTCCTGCTGTCCGCGTGCGGGCTGGAAGCGCCGAAAGCTCCGCGCTTCGAAACCGATCTCTACCTGCCGCTCGGCCGGCAGGAGGCCTCGGGACAAGACCTGCTCGACGGAAGCGACTACTTCGGCGGGGACAGCACCGGCGCGAGCCCGATTCACTTCCGGCTCGACGGCAAGATCGACGCGTTCACCATGGATGACCTGCTCGACTTAAAGCTCCCCGCCACCAGCCGGTCGATCGACCTGAGCTCGCTCGCCTTCGAGAATCCCGCGCCGTTCGGCGCCGGCTTCAGCCTGCGCGACCTCTCCGGACTCGACTTGCCCGAGGATGGAAGATCGGTCGTCGTCCCCGCCTTTTCCTTCAACGACGCGCGCGCGCAGCTCGCAGCGCAAAGCGCCTTCGAGTGGATCCGCTTCAGCGGAGGATCGGTGCGGGTGACGCTGCGGAACGGGACGCTGGTGCCGCTGGGCGGATCGGCGACTCCACTCGTCTTGCGGGTTCGGAATCGCGCAGGCAATCGAACCGCGATCGAAGCGCGCGTGAGCACGACGATCGAACCGGGCGCGCAGGTCAGCACCGAGATTCCGCTCAACGGCATCAGCCTCGAGAGCGAGCTCGACGTGAGCGTGTCGGGTGGGAGTGCCGGCAGCGGCGGGCTTCTCGTGATTCCACGTTCGACCGATCGCCTCTCGATCGATGTCGCCTTCGCCGGGCTCGCGGTCGACTCGCTTCGCGCGGTGGTGCCGGCGCAGAGCCTTTCCTATTCCGGCACCATCGACCTCTCGGATGACATGGGCATCCGCTTGAGCGGAGGCTCGGTGCAAGACGGCGGGATCGCGATCGCGCTCACGAATCCTTTGCCGCTCGCGGTCGACGGAGAGCTGCGCTTCCCCGACCTCAAACGCGGCGGTGTCGCTTATACACAGCCGCTGTCGATCCCCGCCGCGATCGGGGCTGTGCCCGGAAGCCGCCGAACCAACCTCAATCTCGCCGGCGTCGAGTGGGCCACGAGCGCGCCGCGCGCCAGCCTGCGCTATGCACTCGAGGCGACGACCTCGGGAAGCGGATCGCGCGTGGTCAGCCTCGGCCTCGGGCAGCGGCCTCGCCTCGCGACCGAGCCCGCGACCCTGCGCTTCGCACGCCTCGTCGGTTCCTTCACCGAGCGCCGCCTTTCCATTCCTGCCACGGAGACGGCGATCGATCCGCCGGAAGGGCTCGATCGACTCGACTTCGATCTGGCGGAGCTGGCGCTCGAGGTCGACAACGGCGTCGAGGTGCCGGCCCATGCGCTTCTTCGCGTCGAAGGCCTCGATCCTCGGAACGGCCCGCCGATCACCCTCGATCTCGTGGCCGACATCGCGGCGGCGAATGGCGGACCGACGCGCAGCCGCATCGATTGGACCTCCGCCACCATTCCGCTCCTCGAGCTGATTCACTCGCGCCCGCGGCGCCTTCGCGTAGGCGGCGAGCTGAGCGTCGGCTCGGGCTCGCAGGAGATCGAGGTGCGCCGCGACGACCGCATCAATGGCGAGTACTCGATGACTGCGCCGCTTCGTGCACGCATCGGCCGCGTGACCTATCACAGCGAGCCGTTCCACTTCCGCATCTCGCCCGATGTGCACGACGCGATCCGCGATGAGCTCATCTCCGCATCGGCCGAGGGGATCATCCGCAATCACTTTCCCGCCGGATTCCGGGTCGAGCTCGCCTTCGCCGGGGACGTCGACTCGCTCGATGCCTCAACCGTCCGCTTGCAGCCGATCCGCGCGCTCGCGGCCGCCACCGATTCTTCGGGGCGCGTCGGCGAAGCGATGGAGAGCACCTTCGGCATCAACATCTCGCCCGAGGATCTGCGCTTCTTCGCGCGCGATGATGCCTGGGGCGAGCTCCGCATGATGACCGAAGGCGACAGCGGACGGGTCGTCATGGTGACGGCGAAGGACTTCGTCGAGGTGAAGGCGCTCCTCCGCTTCCGCGTTCGCGTCGAGCCATGAGGCGCGGCGCTCTTCTCGCGTCGATCCTGGTTCTTCTCACGCACGCGTCGCCTCGAGCGGAGGTCCACCTCGGCATGGCGGGCGCGTCCTCGCTTCTGCCCGAAGCGGGCTGCGGGCTCGCGAACCCCGCGTGCGCAGCGCTCGCAACGGGACGCTGGATCACTCCCCTCGCGATGGGCGGTCGATTCGGCAACGACAGCTACACCCTTCGCGACTATGACCGATGGAACGGCAGCCTCTGGACCGACGAGGACAAGCAACAGCTCCTGAGCCGCATCAAGGGGCCATCGCTCGAAGGCGAAGCGGCCGGAGAGGCAGTGTTCGCGCTGGGCGAACCGGGCACGAGCGTCGCGCTCCGCAACATCGCGGCCGGAAACGCCGAGGCGCCGCGCGAGTGGGCGGAGCTCGCGCTCTACGGCAACGCGCCAGGGCGACGCTATCAACTCGCGGGCGCTCGCGGCCATGC
>CAZZAH010000590.1:0-2831 GCA_964652115.1 uncultured bacterium
GCACGGTCGGATGGTTCACCGAGCTTCGGCCGCTTCGAATCGAGCTCGGCGCCGACGTCGGCGCCACCCGGCGAAACGCACGCGCCGCGCTCCGAGCGCCCGCGCGTCATCTCCTCGCCACGCGCTACCTTCGCGCCGACTTAGGGCTCCGCGCGACCCTCGATCGCCTGCCGAAGGCGGAGGTGAGCTTCAACTACCTCGGGGACTTCGGTCCCATTGTCGCGCGCTCCGCGCTCTTCACCGGGCTTCGCGAACCGCGAGCACCGCGCCGATCCCCGGAAGCGCAGCGCACCCACCTGCTCGAGATCGATGCCGCGATCGAGGCCGACCATCTGCGCGTCCGTTGGTCGTATTCGAGCGAGGAGCTCGAGACCGCGGCCGTCGAGCGACTGGCCGATCACTTCCGCGCGGAGTTGCTCGCGCTCACGCCCGAGCTCGATCCCAACGTCGAGGCGCTCCTCCCTCTCACGTCGATGCAGGAAGGGATGCTCTTCCATCACCTTCGGTCGGCCGAGACCGATCCCTACCTGGCGCAGCTCGCCCTCGAGCTCACCGGCGCGATCGAGCTCGACCTCTTGGCGTCAGCGTGGCGGCATGCAGTCGCCATGCAGCCGGCGCTCCGAACCGAGTTCGGATGGTCCGGCGCCGACGAGCCGCGCGCTCGTGTGCGCCGCGAGGTCGTTCTCCCGATCGAGATTTTCGAGGCGGATGAGGCGTTCGACCTTCCGGCGGAGATGGCGCGTCGGCGCACGCCAGGCTTCGACCTTGCGCATGCGCCGCTCGCGCGGATCGCGCTCGTGCGCAAGGACGCGACCCACGTCGTGATGATCTTCACGCATCATCACTTGATCCTCGATGGCTGGTCGCTGCCGCTGCTTCTCCGGAGCCTCTTCGAGAGGTACGACGCCCTATTCGATTTACGACGGCTCGATGCGGGTCGGCTCGATGCAGCGCCCACGCCGCGGTCGCTCCGCGCGACCGAGCGCTATCACCTCTGGCGCGAATCGCGCGATCCCGCGGCGGCGACGAGGTTCTTTCGCAAGCTGCTCGAGGGTTTCGAGTCACCGACACCGCTGCCGGAGCTCGAGTCGAGAGGCATCGATCGAGAGCTCGATGCCTCGCCCATCGAGCCGAACGGGACGCGCACGGCGACGATTCAGGCCGAGCTCCCCGGCTCCATTCAAGAGCGCGCCCGTGCGCTCGGCATCACCGCCAGCACCCTAATCCAGGCGGCGTGGTCCCTTCTTCTCTCGGGCTCGAGCGGCGAAGCGGATGTGGTCTTCGGCGTTTCCTCCTCGGGCCGGCCGCCCGAGGTCTCGGGCCTCGACCAGGAGGTCGGGCTCTTCATCAACACGCTGCCGATGCGTGCGCGGGTCGACGGCTCCCGTCGCGCGCTCGAGTGGATGCGTGAGCTGGCGCTGCACGGTGCGGAGCTGAGGGCGCACGAGCACGCCTCGCTGGCCTCGGTGCAGCGACTGGCGGATCTTCCGGCCGGTGTTCCGCTCTTCCGCACGCTGCTCGTCTTCGAAAACTACCCGCTCGATCCCAAGGAGCTTCGCGCGCGCACGCACTTCGAAGTTTCGGGCGTCGCGCTCTTCGAGGAGACGAACTATCCCCTCACGCTGGTGAGCAGTGGAGGAGATGGGCTCCACCTTCGCCTGCTCTACGATGCGCGGCTCTACGACGAACGCGCCGCCTCGCGGATCACGGCGCGTTTGAGGCGCGCGATCGAGCTCCTGCTCGCGCGACCGGAGGCGCCGCTGCGCGAGCTCTCGCTGCTGGATGAGGACGAGCGGGCGTGGCTCCTCGGTCGCTCGAGCGACGAGATCGATCCCGCGCGGGGCTCGATCCTCACGCGGTTCGACCAGATCGCCGCGCGCCATGCGAACGCGCTCGCGCTCGAGTGCGGCGAACGTCGACTTACCTATGCGGAGCTTCGCGCCTGCTCGGAGCACGTCGCGGCCGCGCTCCAAGAACGAGGCGTGCGGCGCGGTGCGCGGGTGGCGCTCGCTCTGGATCGCTCGATCGACTGGGTGATCGCGGTGCTCGGCATCCTGCGCGCGGGCGCGGCCTATCTGCCGGTCGATCCGGAGTGGCCGGAGGCGCGCGTCGCTCCGATGTATGAGCAGCTCGATGTGGCGCTCGTCCTCGGAGACCGCGCGCATGGTCGTGCGTCGGCGCGTGTGGCCGATCTGCTGGCCGAGGGTGCGCGGGATTTCGCCGCGCCGCCTCTTCGCGCGGACGACGTCGCCTACGTGATGTTCACCTCCGGCTCGACCGGCGAGCCCAAGGGGATCGAGGTGACGCACGGCAACGTGCGGAATCTCGTCGAGGGTTCACCGCATGCGCGCGTCGGGCCGGGTGAGAGCGCGCTCGCCCTCGCCTCGGTCGCCTTCGACGCGGCCACGCTCGAGCTGTGGGGCGTGCTCTTGCATGGAGGCAGGTTGGTGATCGCGCCGCCCGCTGCGCGATCGGCGTCCGAGCTTGCGCGCCTCATCGAGGAGAGCAGCCTTACGTCGCTCTTCCTCACCACCGCGCTCTTCCACCTCATGGTCGATGAGGAGCCGCAGACGCTCACGCGGATACCGCGGATCCTGACCGGAGGGGACGTTCTCTCGCCGCCGCACGTCGCGCGGTTCTTCGCGCGGGGAGGCCGGCAGCTCGTCAATTGCTATGGCCCGACGGAGGCGACCACCTACGTCGCGACCTTCGCGATGGACGCGGCACCGCCAAGCGACGAGTCGATCCCGCTCGGCCGCCCGATCGCGAGGACCAACCTCTTCGTGCTCGACGCCGCGATGAACCTCGCGCCGATCGGAGCGCCGGGCGAG
>CAZZAH010000591.1:0-2830 GCA_964652115.1 uncultured bacterium
CGACCGAAGCCCCCGAAGGATTCGCGAGGATGCTCGCCTGCGGCGTGATGGCCGAGGTCCCCGCCGCCAACAGGCTGAAGGTCACGTTCGCAATCGCGCCTTGCCCCGCGGGGATGGTGGTCGCGTCGTCGTAGTGGAAGACCAGCCGGAGCGTGCTCGCGTTCTTGAGCTCCACGCCGAGCTGCATGCCGGGCGCGTGCGTCGACACGTCGACCGACTCGTAGCTCACAATCGACGAGTCGAAGTGGAGGTCGGTTTGAAGCGCCTTGATCACGTCGTCGTTGTCGAGCGTGATCGGCACCGTGACCTCGCCGCCGCTCGTGCCGTTGCCGGTGCCGACCGCGAGAACGTTGCTGCCGGCGGGCGCGGCGGTGATGGTGAAGTTGGCAGCGCTGAGGTCGTTCCCGGTGTGGGTGCCGTCGCTCGCGGTCACGCGCGCCTTGCATTGCGTGCTCGGTGTATTCGGCACGGTCCAGGCGAAGCTGCCGCTGTTGGGCTGCGTGCTCGAGACCTGCGTCCAGCTCGTGCCGCCGTTGGTGGAGTACTCGTAGAGGATCGTGAGCTGATTCGAGGGCGTGTCGGTGTCGGTCGCGCTGTAGGTGATGTTGTGGACGGTGCCGGCCTGCCAGCTCTCGCCGCCGTTCGGCGCGGTCAAGCTCACCACCGGCGATGCGCCGCCGCCACCTCCGGTCACACTGATCGAGCCGGCTTGATTGGTCACCGAGAGCGCGGCGCCGTTGGCATCGGAGAGCACGGTCGACGCGGGCGTGAGCGCGCTCTGCGTGCTGCCGGCGCCGATCAGATTGAACGTGAGGTTGGCGACGGTCCCCTGCCCCGCGGCGAGCACGTCGTTCGTCTGATAGAAGAGGATGACGCGGAGCTTGTTCGTGCCGACCACTGCCGCGCTGTACGACATGGTGGCGCCGCGGGAGGTCGCTTGCCCGCTCGCGTAGGTCACGATCGCGGGATCGAACGTAATGTCGGTCTGAAGCCCCTTCACCACGTCGTCGTTGTCGAGCGTGAGCGGAACGGTCACCTGCGTGCCGCTCTGGCCCGAGCCGGTGCCGACCGCGAGGGTGTTCTGTCCGGCGGGCAACGAGGTGATGCTGAAGTTGGCGTTCGACTCGTCCTGCGCCGACACCTGCCCGTCCGACACGGTGGCGCGCACCCGCGCCTGCGTCGAGGGGGCGTTGGGCACGGTCCAGTTGAAGCTGCCGCTGTTCGAGAGCCCGCTCGTGATTGCCGTCCACTGCGCGCCGGCCGTGGTCGAGTACTCGAGCGAGATCGAGAGAGGATCGCCCGCGTTGGGATCGCTCGCGGTCCAGGTGATCGCGTGCTGTGATCCGACCTGCCATGACTCGCCGCCGTTGGGAGAAGAGAGCGTGATCGTTGGCGGTTGATTGCCGCCGCCGCCGGCGAAGTTGGCCACGAGGCTGTAGCTGTCGGCCGTGTCGAAGTTGCCGGCGAAGCCGAGCACGAGGACGAAGTACATCCCGGCGGGCGCGCTCTCGACCTGGATCTGCTCCGCCAGCCCGGCCTCGTTGACCGACTCCGCCAACTGCACGTAGCCGCTCGCGGTGGCGGCGTAGAGCCTGAGGTCGTAGTCGCTCGACGGCGGGATTGAGGTCAGATCGAGGGTGAGAGGCCCCGCCTGTCCGAGGGTCACGCTGAAGAAGTCGAGATCGCCCGGCTGCGAGATCAAGCCGGTCTTGGCCTGCTGGCTCGTGAGTGACGAGGCTTGCAGAGGATCGTCGTTCGGTTCGTTGCCGTCCTGACCCGAGCCGGGCCATCCACCGGGGAAGGTCACGGCGAGCTGATAGCCGTCATTCGGATTGAAGCCCGAGAAGCTGCTCACCTGAACGTAGTAGACGCCGGGACCAACGTCGCCGGTGATCCCCTCGCTTCCGCCGTTCCCAGCCGCGTCGGCATCCGCGAGCAGTTGAGGCTGACCGAACTCGTCGTAGGACCAGATGCTCAGGATGTAGTCCGCGTCTCCCGGCACCGAGGAAAGCTGCGCGTTGACGTTGCCGCTCTGCCCACAGGCGAAGATGAACCAATCCTCGTCGGTCGCGGTCGAGAGGTACGAGCTCACCGTTCCGCCGCTGGTCAGGCGCCGCGCGGAACCTGCGCTGTCGTTGGGCTCGAGCGAGTCGGTCGCGTGGGCCGCGCCGATCCCGACGAAGAGCGCGAGCACGAGCATCACCGCGATCGATGATCCCGCACGCGACGCGAGCGCGCGCCACGGGCAAGCGAAGAAGAACGAGCGAAGATTCATTCCCGCGGATTCCCTTTCGGATTCATTGGCGCTGATCCCTGGCCGAAGTGCAGCGCGCAGTTTAGTAGAGGTCCGCGCCGCAGGCAACTCGACCAATCTCCTTCTCGTGTGATGGGCCGCGCCGGTTGCCCGATTTCGCCGACCGCTCGGGCTTTACGCGTTCTTGATTCGTCCGCCCCGCCTCTTCACTACGTCCGCGCCGCCTGAACCCCGATCGTCTGGAGGAGCGCAGTCCAGGGTGGCGGCGCCGAAATTCACGAGGGAATCCAAATGCACGATCTTCTCTACGTCGGCCTTGGGCTCGGCTTCTTCCTTCTTTCCGCCGCGCTGGTGAAGGGGATGGCGGCGCTGCGGGGGAACACCCGATGAACCTGTGGCTCTTGGCGGCGGCGATCGTGGTCGCGCTGCTCTTGGTCTACATGACGGCGGCGTTGCTCTTTCCGGAGAGGTTTGAATGAGCGGCAAGGACTGGGCGGAGCTCGCCTTTTATCTGATCGCGTTGGTGGGGCTGGGGCGCTTGCTCGGCGGCTACCTCGCGCGCGTCTACACGAACGA
>CAZZAH010000592.1:0-2815 GCA_964652115.1 uncultured bacterium
CTCGCACATCGACCTGGTGTTGATGGGCCTGGCGCTCGGCTACCACAGCCAGAGCGTGGCGATCACCCCGGGCGCGGCCACCAGCCTCGGCACCAAGCCGCTCCAGCTCTTCGGGACGCCCGCGCAGAAGGACCTGCACCTCCCTGACCTCGCCGCGGGGAAGCGGATGTTCGTTTTCGGGCTCTCGGAGCCGGGCCGAGGCTCCGACGCCGCCAACCCCCAGGTGACCGCGACCCGCGAGGCGGGTGGCTGGCGGATCAAGGGGGAGAAGTGTTGGTCGACCAACGCGCGCTGGGCGAGCCACGTCGTGGTCCACGCGCTGACCGATCCCACGGGACGGCCGGGCCATCGCTCCACCTGCTTCATCGTCCCGATGGACGCGTCGGGCATCCACTACCAGGAGATGGAGGGGAAGCAGGTCTGGCTCCAATCGTCGACTGGCTCGATCGCCTTCGACGGTGTGCTCGTGCCGGACGACGCGGTGCTGGGCGAGGTGAACGAAGGCTTCAAGGTGATGGTGACGACGCTCAACGGCGGCCGCCTCTTCATCGCCGCGCTCTCGATGGCATCGCTCGCCTTCGCGCTCGACAAGTGCCGCGACTACGCGCAGGAGCGGGTGCAGTTCGACGAGAAGCCGATCGGCCGCTTCCAGCGCGTGCAGGACGTGCTGCTCGACATGGACATCGCGCTCGAGCAGGGGCTGACCTGGCTGCTTCACCTTCTGCGCCGCTACGAGGACGAGCTCTTGGCGCGCGAATCGGCCGCGAAGGTCAAGATCGAGTTGTCGCGCCGCGCGTCCGATCTACTGACGCAGGCGATGGAGATCTGCGGCGGCGTCGCCTGCCTCGATGAGTTCGGTTTGATCCAACATCATCGCGACATGTTCGTCTGTCGCGTGGGCGAGGGGAGCAACTTCGCGCTCAAGTCGCTGGCCACGCGGCCGCTACTTTCCCGCATCGCCGACCTGCTGCAGTAGTTTTCAAGCTGGAGGAGACAGATGGCGAGTCATCGCGCGCACAACTTCAACCCCGGGCCGTCCGCGCTCCCTCTCTCCGTGCTGGAGCAGGTGCAGCGGGAGATGCTCGACTTTCAAGGAACGGGGATGTCGATCCTCGAGTCGAGCCATCGCGGCAAGGCCTACGAGGCGGTGCACTTTCAGGCCATCCACGACCTCAAGTCGCTGCTGGGGGCGGATGACGATTGGCGCGTCCTCTTCATGGGCGGCGGAGCGTCGGCGCAGTTCGCGCTCACCGCGATGAACCTGATCCCGGACGGCGGCTTCGCGCAGTACGTCACGACCGGCAGTTGGAGCGAGGCGGCGCTCAAGGAAGCCAAAAAACTGGGGGACGCGCGGGAGCTCTTCACCAGCGGACCTGAACATCGGCGCGTGCCGGGACCTGGGGAGTGTAAGCCGGATCCGCATGCGGCCTACGTTCACTACACCTCGAACAACACGATCTACGGCACCGAGTACCCGGGCACACCCGACTTTCCCGGCACCGGGCTCGCGCCGGGACACGTTCCGCTCGTGGCCGACATGTCGTCCGACATCTTTTCGCGGCCGATCGAGCTTGGACGCCACGCGTTGATCTACGCGGGAGCTCAGAAGAACCTCGGGCCCGCGGGCGTGACCGTGGTCTGGGCTCATCACTCGCTGCTCGAGCGCTGCCGCGGCGACGTGCCGCAGATCTTCAGCTACAAGAAGTTCGCGGAGAAGGACTCGCTCCTCAACACGCCGCCCTGCTTCGCCATCTATGTGGTCGGGCTCGTCGCCAAGTACCTGCTCGACGCTGGTGGATTGAGCTGGGCCAAGAAGCGGAACGACGAGAAGACGCGCCTGCTCTACGCCGCGATCGACCAGTCGGGCGGCTTCTATCGTGGTCACGCCGAGCTCGGCAGCCGTTCGAGCATGAACGTCACCTTCCGACTGCCGACGCCGGAGCTGGAGGATGCCTTCGCGAAGGACTCCTCCGCCGCGGGGCTGGTCGGGCTGAAGGGCCATCGCTCGGTCGGCGGCATGCGCGCGTCGATCTACAACGCGGTGCCGCTCGAGTCGGTGCAGACGCTGGTTCAGTTCATGGAGCAGTTCCGAAAGACGCACGGCTAGGCGCGGCGGAACCGCATGGCCGCGAGCCGGGCGCGCCTTCCTTATCTCGACGAGCTTCGCTGTTTGGCGCTCTTTCATGTCTTCGGCGGTCACGCGGTGGGCCGTAGCTACGCGCAGCTTTCCCTACCGTGGCACGGGTGGCTGCGCGATCCGTTCGAGCCGGGCGCTCCGGCGTTCCTCTTGCCCTTTCGCCTCGGGGCGATCTCGATCGCGCTCTTCTTCGTCATCAGCGGATTCTGCGTGCACAACAGCCGCCGCGCGTCGGCAGGCGCCAGCACCAAGAGCTTCGTCCTTCGTCGACTGATTCGGATCTACCCGCCGTATCTGGTCGCGCTCCTCGTCTTCGCGTTGCTCGTGCCTTGGACTCGAGTCGATCTCGCCACGCACGCGGGGCGCGTGGACCTGCTCAGCCATCTGTTCCTCTTGCACAACTTCGGGGAGCGGACCTTTCTCGGCATCAATCCGGCGCTCTGGACGGTGGCGGTGGAGACGCAGATCTATCTCCTCTATCCGCTCGGCATCGCGCTGGTGGGCCGCCTCGGATGGACGCGCACGCTTCTGCTCATCGGCGCGGTCGAGGTCGCGCTTCGGCTCGCGGCGGGGCTTTGGTCGACCGCGCATGGAGCGGCCGCGCCGCATTGGTGGTCCGACGCGCCCTTCGCCTACGGCTTGAGCTGGTGGCTCGGCGCGAAGCTCGCGGAAGATCAC
>CAZZAH010000593.1:0-2814 GCA_964652115.1 uncultured bacterium
AGCATCCCGAAGAGCTCGCGCGCGTCGTCTAAGTCGCTCTCGACCGTGTCGGGCTCGATCTTCCCGTGGTCCTGCACCGCGTTAATCGTCTCGAGCGGCATGGTGTTGACGCAGTTAAGGCCCACCAGCGTGTCGACGTAGAGCGTATCGGGATAGGCCGGGTTCTTGGTGCTGGTCGAGGCCCAGAGCGGCCGTTGCACCCACGCGCCGGCCTCCGCCAGGCGCTTCCACTCCGCCGTTCCGAAGATCCGCTTGAACGAAACGTACGCGAGCTTGGCGTTCGCCACCGCGGTCTTGCCGCGAAGTCCGAGGATCAGCGCCTTCATGCCGGAGTTCTTCTCCGCCGCCTCTTCCAGGCGCTTGTCGGTCAGCGAGTCGATGCGGCTGATGAAGAAGCTCGCGACCGAAGGGACCTTGGGCGACTTGCCCTCGTCCACGCGCCGCGCGATCGCGCGGACGTAGGCATTCGCCACCGCTTCATACGCCTCGATCGAGAAGAGCAGCGTGATGTTGATCGGGATGCCTTCGTAGAGGCACTGCTCGATCGCGGGCACTCCCTCGGGCGTGCCGGGGATCTTGATCAGGAGGTTCGGGCGATCGACCCAACGATGCAGGCGTCGCGCCGCCGCGAGCGTCCCCTGAGTATCGCGCGCGAGGTGGGGCGAGACCTCGAGGCTGACGAAGCCGTCGCTCCCCATGCTCTCCCGATGCACCACCTTGAGCGTGTCGCACGCCATCCTGATGTCGGCGACCGCGAGCTCCTCGTAGGCCTCTTCGTTCGAGAGCCCCTTCGGACCCAGCTCGAGCAGTTGCGGGTCGTACGCGTTCCCCTGCGTCATCGCCTGGTGAAAGATCGCGGGGTTGGAGGTCACGCCGCCGAGCGCGGCACTCGTGATCAGCTCCTTGAGCTTGCCGCTCTGAATCAGCTCGCGGCTCAGCGAATCCAGCCAGACCGAGGTGCCGGCTTCACGCAGTCGATGACAAGGGCTCATGGCCATCTTCGGCTCCTTTCGTGTGCGGGTGGTCGGGCGGCTCTCCGACACGCCCGGCCCTAAGATTTCGGCTGGTCTTTCGCCGCGCTTGAGTCTGTGGCGCCCAGGGTAAGGGCGAGTCGCTCGAAACGCTGCGCCAGCTCGATGTCGAAAGCGGTGATTCCATCGCGATCGTGGGTCCAGAGGTCGATGGTCACGCGGCTGTACTCGTTGCTCCACTCGGGATGGTGGTTCATCGCCTGGGCCTCGATTGCCGCGCCGGTCATGAAGGCGAAGGCATGGACGAAGTCGGCGAATTTGTACTCGCGGTGGAGTCGCCCGCCGCGCTCGACCCAGGGGACGAGCGTCGCGAGGGCGGCATCGATTTCCTTGCTGCTGAGTGCTCTGCGTTCCATCAGGAAAACCTCCCTACGTCCGCGGAAGAACCGGCGCATTCTGTACCCGCGAGCCGCGGCAAGTCCATCCCGAGGGGCTCGCGTCCCCACGCGCGCGCGTGCTAGGTTCTCCCGTCGCTGATCCAGGGAATCCCGGCAGCGGACCCTTGGACCGCTCTCGGCAGGAGGGAGGACGCCCGATGTTTGGATTCCTCATTCGGTTCGTGGTGAGCGCGGCGTCGCTCGCGCTGACCGCCTACGTGATCTCGGGCATCGAGATCGTGGGAGCGACGAGCGCGGACAAGGCGAAGACGGTGGCGATCGCCGCCTTCCTCCTCGGCATCCTGAATGCGATCGTGCGGCCGATCCTGATCTTCTTCACCCTGCCGCTCAATATCCTGACCCTTGGACTCTTCACCTTCGTGATCAACGCAGCGCTGCTCGCGCTGACCTCGCGGCTGGTGTCGGGTTTCCACATCGAGGGCTTCATGCCCGCGCTGATCGGCGCGGTAGTGCTCGCGGTAGTGTCGTCGGTGCTCAACTGGTTGGTGAAGGACCGGAGCGAGAAGGACTAGGGCAGCGAGCGCCCGATGCGAAGGACCGAGTCGAGCACGCCATCCAGGAGCTGCTCGTTCGCCTCGGGATGCAGGATCACCGCGCGAAGCCACTTTCGTCCCAGGTAGTGCGGCAGGCTCAGCCACGCATGACCCTCCGCCTCGATCGCTTCCTGGATCGCGCGCGTGCGCCCATCGAGCGAAGGATCCTCGGGATCGCGCCCGCCGAGATAACGGAAGCCGACGATGTTGAGGTAGGGATGCTGAAGGAGCTCCATCTCAGGCTCGTGCTCCACGCGTGCCGCCATTCGCTTCGCGAGCGCGATGTGCCCGTCGATCAGCTTCGCCATGCGAGCGGTGCCGAGATGCTCGAGCGTGAGGTAGAGCTTGAGCACGTCGACGCGCCGCGTTCCCTGCAGCGTGTACTCGCCTAGATTCGTCGCGCGCTCGCCCGAGGTCTTTCGATTCGAGTTGCCGTAGAGGAAGCCTTCGCGCATGTGTCGCTCGACATCGCGTCCGTCGCGGAAGAGCACGCTCGCGCAGGTCTTGGGCACGTACATCCACTTCTGCGGATTGAATGTGACCGAGTCGGCGAGCTGAATGCCGTCGAGCTTCGGGCGCTGTGCACTCGAGAGCGCGATCGCTCCACCGTAGGCCGCGTCGACGTGGAACCAGAGCCCCTCGCGTCGCGCGAGGTTGCCGATCTCGCGCAAGGGATCGATCGATGCGGTCACGGTCGTCCCGGCCACGCCGACCAAGCAGAAGGGCACGCGACCCTCGGCACGGAGGCGCGCGATCGTCTCCGCCATCGCGTCGACCTCGACCCTCCCATGGCGATCGGCCTGCACGCGCACCCAACCTTCGCGCCCGAGGCCGAGCAGGTTCGCCGCCTTC
>CAZZAH010000594.1:0-2800 GCA_964652115.1 uncultured bacterium
CGATCAAGCTCGGCGAGATCGTGCATCCGGTGCGCCTGGCGCTTTCCGGTATGGGCAAGGGGCCGAGCCTCTACGAGTTGATCGCGCTGCTCGGCCGCGACGTCTGCTTGCGGCGCATGGGGCGTGCGATCGAGGTGCTTGGGTAGCGACGGGCAGCGCGGTCCTTTTGAGGTGACATCAGTCGGCGCGGTCCGCTACCGTCTTACAGGCCTTTTCTTACGGGGGTGGTGTGGCGGAATCCCTCGACGTCACGTCTGTGCTGCTCGAGTCGACGGCGGGCTCCCCCGAGGCGACCGATCGCCTCCTCTCGTTGGTTTATGTGGAGTTGCGGCGCATGGCGGACCGATTGCTGAGCCGCGAGCGTTCGGACCACACACTCCAGGCCACCGAGCTGGTTCATGAGGCATACCTCAAGCTGGCGGACCAGACGCGCTGCCGCTGGGAAGACCGAGCGCACTTCTTCGCGGTGGCGAGCCGGGCGATGCGGCGGATCCTGGTCGATCACGCCCGTCGGCGCGGGAGCGACAAGCGGGGCGGCGGGCAACGGAAGGTCCCGCTCGACGAAGCCCTCATGATCGGCGGCACAGAGGCAGCCGAGTCGCTGCTCTCCCTCGACGACGCGCTCAAGCATCTCGCGATTCGCCATCCGGAGCCGGCACGGGTGGTCGAATACCGCTTCTTCGGTGGGCTGACCCTAGACGAATGCGCTTGCGTGCTGGGCCAGTCCCCGCGAACCGTTTCGCGGCATTGGGAGTTCGCGCACGCCTGGCTCTATCGGAGGCTCAACGCGGATGACCCGCCCGATCGACCCTCCTGAGGAACGCGCGGAGGACGCCGCCGCAACCGATTCGGCGAAGACTCTTCGTGAGGAGTCGGCCCCGACGATCTTCTCGGACGCGCTCGAAGTGCGTCCCGAGGATCGGGATACATTCCTCGATCAAGCCTGCGGCGATGATCAAGCGCTTCGCACGGAGGTCGATTCCCTCCTTCGCGCCCATGCGGCAGGTGATGCCTTCCTCAATCGGCCGCTCCAGATCCTCTCACCCGGCGCGCTCCTGACCGAGTTCTTCGGCGATGCTCCGGCCGGCTTCCAGGTGGGGGCGTATCGCGTCCTCCGCCTTCTCGCGATGGGAGGAATGGGCGCGGTCTATCTTGGCGAGCGAGTGGATGAAGCGTTTCACAAGCAGGTCGCGATCAAGCTGATCCGCGCCGAGCGCTGGGGCTCCGACACGATCGAACGATTCCGAGTGGAGCGGCAGGTGCTCGCCGACCTCGAACATCCGGGCATCGCGCGGTTGATCGATGGCGGCTCCACCCCCGACGGTCTGCCGTACCTCGTCATGGAGTACGTCGACGGCGTCGCGCTCAATCAGTACAGCGACGATCAGCACCTCGACCTTCCCGCGCGCTTGGCGCTCTTCCTCGAGGTGTGCGCGGCGGTGCAGTACGCACACCAGAACCTCGTCATCCACCGAGACCTCAAGCCGAGCAACATCCTGGTCGACCGCTCCGGGCGGGTGAAGCTGCTCGACTTCGGCATCGCGAAGGTGCTCGACGCGGGAGCCGCGGGCAGCGTCGATCTGACGGCCACGAGCGTGCATCCCATGACCCCGCGCTACGCCAGTCCCGAGCAGGTGCTCGGCCGCCGCATGACGACGTCGACCGACGTCTACAGCCTGGGCGTGGTGCTCTACGAGCTCATCACCGGTGGCTTTCCCTTTGAGCTGGAATCGAAGTCGGCCACCGAGATCTCGCGTACGATCGCGGAGACGCCGCCGACCCGGCCGAGCCGTCGCGTCGCTCCCCCTCTGTCGCGCCGCCTCACCGGCGACTTAGACACGATCGTGTTAAAGGCGCTCCACAAAGAGCCGGCACGCCGCTTCGCGACGGTGGAGGACTTCGCGGCCGACATTCGACGGCATCTAGTCGGACTTCCGGTGCAGGCGCGTCCCGATACGGCGGGCTATCGAATTTCGAAATTCGTGGCGCGCAACAAGGCGCTGGTCACGAGCACGGTCGCGGTGATTCTTCTGCTCGCCACCGCCCTGGTGATCACGCTCGCCGCGTACCGGCAGGCCGAGGCGGCGAGGCGAAGCGCCGAGCGACAAGCGTACATGGCTTCGCTCGTGGCGGCTGAGTCGGCTCTCCTCTCGGGCCAGGTGGCGGAGGCGGCAGTCCATCTCGAGGCGGCCCCGCTTCGTCTGCGCTCGTGGGAGTGGCATCACCTGCACGCGCGACTCGATCGGAGCCTGGAGACCTTTCGAGCCCACGCGAAAGGCGTCACACGAATCGTCTTCCTGCCGGATGGAGAGCGGTTCGTCACCACGTCGATCGACAGCACGCTCAAGGTCTGGAAGGGAATGTCGGGAGAGCGGGAGCAGGAGTATGGCCCGTTCAGCTCCGAGCTGGAATCGGTCGTCCTCCTTCCCGGGACGGAGACCTTGGCGGTCGGCCTCAATGACGGCTCGGTGTTGCTCGTGAATCAGGCCGATCGATCGACGCGAACTCTGTCCGCGGGCGGACGCGGATGGGCGTTCCTGAGCGCGAGCCCCGACGGCTCGCGCCTCGCGTGCGGCACCTTCGACGGGCACGTGCGTGTCTGGAGCATGCCCGCGGGCTCGCTTGTCGCGGATTGGCGGGCGCATCACGCGCTCGCGTTCCCCACCTACTCGCCCGACGGCCGCCTCCTCGCCACCGGTGGAGGCGAAGGTGGCGTGACGCTCTACGACGCGCGATCGCTCCGGCGAGTGCAAGACCTGGGGACGCACACGCGGCGTGTCTACTACATGGCGTGGAGCCC
>CAZZAH010000595.1:0-2798 GCA_964652115.1 uncultured bacterium
GGGGAGAACTCACTGTCGAGGGCGCGGCTCCCGATCTGGCCGTCTTTGGTCGCGGTCGAAACGAGCGTGTCCCCGACCGCGTTGATCGCGCCGACCCAGAGGCCGCCGCGCACCATGTGATCGATGTTGCTCCCCAGCGGATACTCGAACGACGGCTGACGATTCGCGAAGTTGTTGCCGAAGAACCCGTCGTTGAAGAGCGTGAGACCGAGGTTGTTTCCGCTCGTGATGCGGAAGGTGATGGTCTCGTCCACCCCGTCCATCGGAATCGCGCCCGCCGGCATCGGCACGCCGAAGATGTCGGCCGGATCGAGCGGCGCCACGAACTCGCTCTCGCCGGGCCGACGATGCGAGCTCTCCTCCGCGCGAGCAGAAGGGGCGAACAGCGCGAGCAGCAGCGCACCCAAAGCGACGTAGAAGCTGTAGCCCCCGTCGCGCCGGCTCGTGCGCGACCAATTGGTGAAGGGGAGCGAGGACGCCGCCTCCGACCCCCGCACCTCGATTTCAGTGACGGCCACGGTTTCTTGCTCCGAACGCCGACCCTCGAGCTTCGAGCCTTCGCTGAGGCCGAGGGCTCGACGCGCGAGGCCGAGCACCGACCGACCCAAACCACCGCGCGACGGCGCGGGCTGTGCCGGCGTCGAAGCGAGGCTCGGGGGCGCGATCGGCTCCAGCCGACGATTCGTCACCCGCACGATGTCGAGTCGCGGCCGATCACCGACCGACTCGAGCACGCGCACCAAGACCTCGAGGTGCTCGGCACGATGGGTCGACGCCTGCTCGCTTCGCTCTGGGCCACGCGCACGTCGCTCCTCGCGCTCGGGCTCGATTTCGATGCTCAATGTGTTCATGAAGTTTGGGAGAGCTCCTTTTCGCCGCGTTAAAGGGTCGCCAGCCGGAAGGCGACCACGCGGTTGTGGTCCGGATCGGCCACGAAAACCAGGGAATCCTCGACCGCAAGATAGCGCGGTCCCTGAATCGGGATCTGAAGCACGGTCGACTCCTTGGTCGGCGAGTACACCGAGTCGACGAAGGCGCCCGTTTTCAAGAACTTCATCACGCGATCACGACCGGTGTCGGCCACATAGATGAACTCGCCCAGCCGGTCCGCGCTCACATCGAGCGGTCCGGAGAGCGGGGTCGTGATCCCGATCGGAACGCCGGGCGCGGCGACGTTCGTCGTGTCGCCGCGGAGTCGCTGCACCCAGCTCTTTCCCGTGTCGGCCACCAGGAGGTGCTCGCCGTTCCAGTGGAGGCCGTGCGGCTGAATGACGAAGCCGGCGCCGGTGCCGCGGTCGGAGATCAAGCGCGTGCGCTTGCCGTCCTCGTCATAGGCGAGGATCGAATCGCGGTCGGCGAAGCTCAGGAAGACGTTCAGGTGCCCGTCGGACGCAATGGCGCTGAAGTCGTCGCGCCAGATCGAGTCGCGGAAGGCGAAGCGCGGCGCTCCGCCGGTGAAGAGGTAGCGCTTGACCGTCGTGTCGCCTTGGTCCGCGATCATGATGTAGGTCGAGTCGCGGCGGCTGAGGCAGATCGCGGTCGGGCGGACGAGGCCTTGGAAGTCGCCCACGAACTGCGCGCGGATCGGCGTTTTTGCGTGCGTGAGATAGGCGATGACGCGCGCTTCCTGCTCGATGACGTAGATGTAGCTTCCTTGGCTCACGAGATCGGATGGACCGCTCAGGTCCCAGATCTTGTCGACGTTGTACGTGCCGGGCGTCGGCGTTCGACCTGGGTCCGGCTGCGGCGGCAGGTTGAAGTCCTGACCGCACGAGGACGCCCAAAGCACGATGCCGCCGAGCAGGACCGCCGCCAGTGTCAAACGAATGAGCTGCACTCCGTCTCCTTGGCCCTAGAGCCCGAAGCCTAAGGTCCAACGGTGGACCGACGAGAGGTTGCCCCCCTCGGTGAAGGCGTAGTCGATGCTGCCCGAACGACCCAGCAGCACGAGCTTGAGCCCGAGGCCGGCCGAGAAGCCCATCTCGTCCGCGCTGAAGTCGTAGCCGGTGCGAAGCGCGAAGCGTTCGTCATAGGAGTATTCGAGGCCGCCGCGGACCGTCTCCGCGTTGTCGGCTTGGTGCATGACCTGGCCGCATGCGGTCACCCGCTGGCGTTCGCGCGTCCAGGGATCCATCGACAAACCGAGCTGGAACAGGGTCGGTGGGGAGAAGCTCGCGTAGTCGATCTTCCCGCCGGTGACGCGACTGGAAAAGCCGCCGCTCGGCGTGAGGTCGGGCCCGAACTGGGAGAGCGTGATCGCGAGGCGCGTGTCGCGCACCGGGATCGAGTAGACGGTGCCCGCGTCGAGCAGCAGTCCGCTCGTCGTGGGTCCGTCGAGGTTCGAGCCTAGGTCCTCGCGGAAGTACTTCGCCGTGACCCCGATGGCCAAGCGATCGCTGAAGTGACGCGCGAAGGTCAGGCCGGCGGCGAGATCGGAGTAGCTCACGCTTCGGCCGGTGCCGAGCGGGTGGTACTCGGTCGTCTCGTCGAAGCTCGTGCCGAGGTAGAGCAAGCTCAGGCCGAATCGCGAGTCGCCGACGTCGCGGGTCACCGCGAAGGACTCGATCGAGAGATCGGCGAACCAATCGGCGTAGCTCACCGCCACGCTCTTGGTGTGCTCGTCGTTGACGATGCCGGCGGGATTGTAGAAGACCGCGTTCGGTCCCGACGCGAGTGCGTTATACGCGCTCCCGAGCGCCGACGCGCGCGCGTCGAGCCCGATCTTGAGGAAGGTGCCGCTCGAGGTAGCGACCCTTTGCCCGCCGAGGTCGGTCTGCGCCTGAGCGGGCAACGCGAGC
>CAZZAH010000596.1:0-2773 GCA_964652115.1 uncultured bacterium
CGCGCGCTCGATGCGGGGGCGCTCTCCGACCTTCGCTTGGCGGTCGTTCGCGCCGAGGCGTTGCTCTCCTATCAAGAGCTCAAGGACGTGCGGCCCTACTGCGAGGGCCTTCGCGCGCGGGCGGAGCTGAGCGAAGCCGAGCGCGAGATCCTGTTTCGATGGCTCGACCTGATCGACGATGCCGCGGCGATCGAGGATCGGACGCACGACGTGCTTCGACGCTCCAACGCCTCGAGGTCGGATCTGTTGGCGGCCGGTAAGCTGGCTACCTCGCTGCTGAGCTTCGCTCGCGCCGAGTCGTGCTTCGCCGCGGTGGTCGCGCGCGATTCGACCGATGCCGACGCGCTCCGCGGGCTCGGCGTGGTCGCCTATCGGCGCAATCAGTTCGACGACTCGATGCGCTTCCTCGAGCGGGCGCTCCGCTCGAGGGTGACCGCGCCGCTGCTCGAGTCGTGCGCGGAGACGCTAATCCGCCTCGGTCGGACCGACGACGCGATAACGCTCTGCGAGTGGGCGGTTCGCTTCAATCCCTACGAGCGGACCGCGCACTACATGTTGGGCAACGGCTATGCGAGGAAGAACTATTCCGAGCTGCGGGCGACCCATCCGAGCGCCTTCATGGACGCGAGCTTGCTCGCACCGGCCGACTCCGCGTTCGTTCGGGGCGATCGAGCCGCCGCTCGGATCGCGTACGAACGCTTGATCGAGAGCTACCCAAACGCGGTGGAGCCGCTGCTCCGCTATGCCTCGCTTGCCTTCGAGGACGGAAGCTTTCGCGACGCGCGCGACCTCGCCGAGTACGCGCTCACGCTCCTTCCCGAGTACGGTCGCGCGCACGCCATCCTGGCCAAGGCTCTCGAGTCCGAAACCTTCGAGGTGGATGTCCATCGCGCCGAGTACGAGGCGCGCTTCGCCGCGACGCCGATGCCCGAGGTCCCAGGCATCGAGCGTTTCGTCCTGAATTGGCGGGCGCTTTCGCCACGGCATCAGAAGCGGGTGGCCCTCTCGATCGAGCCGTGGAAGCAGTTCGTGCCGGTGCTGCTGGAAGGAGGTTCGACCTTCTACATCAAACCGCTTTACATGCTGCTCTCCGACACGCCGGGGCAAGAGTCGCTGGCCGACGAGCGCATCGGCTATGACTCGCGACTCTGGGACGACGTGCGCGGCTGCGGCGGTTACCACACCGTCACCGGCATCGAGGACGTGGAGCGGTCCGTCTACGACAAGTACAACACGGTGCTGCACGAGCTCACGCATCAGGTGCACAGCGTGCTTACCTCGGACGAATCGCGCGCGATCGAGGACCTCTATCGTCGCGCGAAGGAGCGGGACGCCGAGAGCCGCGAGGGCTTTTCCTCGCGCTACGCCGCCGGCAGCGTGCACGAGTACTTCGCGGAGGGCGCAAACGCGCTTCGAACGCCGGCACGTGATCGCTTCGACCCGCGGGAGATCACGCTTGAGCGCCTCCACCGCATCGACCCCGACCTCGAGCGATGGACCGCCGCGAGAATGGCGAGCCTCGACGTCGCCGCATCCTATCCGATCGCGTTGACCAATGCGGCGGACGACCTCGTGTCGCGTAATCAGGTCGACGACGCGCTGCATGCGCTGGCGAAGGCGCTCGAGCGCGAGCCGACGAACGAGCCTGCGCTTTCGTCGCTCGTCTTCGCGCAGCTGGTGGCGGGCGACACGGCGACCGCGCTCGCGACGGCCACCCGCGCGGTCGATGCCCATCCCGAGAATGGGTACGCGCGCGCCTCCCGCGCGGACGCGACCTGGAGAGCAGGCCGTGGCCTCGAGCGCGCAGTCGACGAGATGGAAGCGGCGCGTTCCACGATTCGGGCCGAAGATCTGCCGGCCTTCGATGTCGCGTTGGGTCAGAAGCGGTGGGTCTTGGGTCAAGCCGAGCGTGCGATCGCCGCCTACGACTCCGCGCTCGCGAGGCAGGGCGACTTGCCTGAAGCGCTTTGGGGAAGGGCGTCGTCGCTGGCGCTCGCGGGACGCTTCGAGGATGCATGGCCCGGCTACGAAGCGGCGGTCCGCGCGCGCACCGGCTGGATCGGCCTCCGCGCCGACTACGCGCGCGACCTTCTGCGTGCCGGACGCGTCGCCGATGCGCGCGCGCAGGTCGATGCCGCACTGCTCCTCGATCCCGATGACCCCTCGGCGCGCACGATCGACGCGTGGGTCGCGTGGAAGGAAGGGAAGCCGGAGGCCGCGCGCGACTCTCTCGAGTCGGTCTTGCGCGATTATCCCTGGGCCGATTGGGCTCGCGTGCTTCGCGGCCTCTTCGAGTCCGAAGACGGGAACGCGGCGGCGGCCGAGGGTTGGTGGGCGCCGCTTCGCGAAGCGATCGCGTCCGACCGACCACCCGGTTACGTGTATCGCGCCGATCGCGCGACCTGGCAATCGATCGGCGAGCTGCCCGCTCTCGAGCGCTCCTTCCTCCCGCGCTTGACGCACCCCGCGCGATAGGGGCTTTACCGGCTGGACAGCGCGCGCGCGACCTGGAACGATGCTTCTGAGGCTTCGGAGAAAGGTCCATCATGTCGCGCGGTTGGCGAGCCGGCATAGCCGGCATCACGCGGTTCCTCGCGTGCCTTCTCCTTCTCTCGGCGGGCGCGCGGGAGGCGCGGGCGGATAGCTGGTCCGCGGCCGGAGCGGACAGCCTCGATGTCTCGATCCTCGGCTTCTACCCGATCGACTCCGCGCTCGGGACCTGGGACTGCTGCGCCTACATTGCGCCCGGCGGTCACGAGTACGGCCTCATCGG
>CAZZAH010000597.1:0-2768 GCA_964652115.1 uncultured bacterium
TGATCAAGGACATCGGGCCGTGGCGCGGCATCGCGCAAGCACGCTATCTGCGGTATGAGCTCGGTGACCAATCGGATCTCTTCGAGGTTTCGTTTTCGCAGCGAGCGACACTCAGCCCGAACACGCAGCTTTCGGTCACGGTCGAGAGGAGGAGAGAGCATGGGCTTTCGCGCGATGAGGTCGAGGGCGGTTTCGACCTGTTCTTCTAGGCGGAGCGGAGCGCGGCTCAGCGCGTGGGTGCTTGGCTTGCTGTGCCTGAGCGCTTGCGGCGCTTCGCGGCCCGCACCGATGAGTGCGCCGGCCAAGGCCGGCCGCGCCAACGACACGTCGTCCAGGTCGGTCGATTCGACCGCCGGCTTCCCGCAGGAGTCGCTCGAACTGCTGAACGAGAGCACGGGCGACTCCTGCTCGATCTGCGCGGAGAAGAAACGCAAGGAGGCCTTCGTCGGCCTCACCCAGGCCTACGCGCCGGGCACGATACTGAAGAGCACCGCTTTGCGCCATTTCGCGCCGTTGGCGGGTGGGGAGCAGGAGCTCACGCTCACCGACTACGACCGGACCGCGCCCGCATTGACCTTTCGGTACCACGATGAAAAGAATCACCTGGTCGGGATCGCGGAGAACGACTTCACCGATTCGACCCTCGCCGCGCGCATCGGCGCGATGACCCCGGGACTCGAGTTCGACGGAGCGATTCAGATCGTCGCCTTCGAGTATGGCGATGGCCCGAGCTTCCTCTACTCCCGAGCGACCAATCACCTGGAGGTGCAGTGCCGCGTGCTCCTGGCGACGCGGAAATAGCGGCTCGCGGGCATGCGCGGGGGTGAAAAGGCGAAATAGAAGCCCCGGGGGCGCGCCCCCGCGTGGCACAATTGAGGCGTTCGTCTTTGAGCCTGCGCGAGTTCATCACCCGGCCCGAGCTCAGCGGCCTCTGCTTTTGCACCACCTGCACGAGGGGAATCCATGCGCGCCTTGAATTTCATCGATCACGCCGCGTCCGTGCGCTTCCGCCGCATCGTTGTCATGACCTCGATCGCCGTCGGGCTCGCCGTCGCGTGTTCCGCCGCGCAGGCCGCGAGCTCGAACGTCGTGCGCGACGCTTACCACAGCGACCAGCGAAACACGCCGAAGCTCCAGTTCGAGCCGGCGTGGACCGCGCCCGCGTCGCTCTCGGGCGAGTCGCTCGCGCGTCGATTCGTGACCGATCACGCCGCCGACTATCAGCTCCCGAGCGACCTCGCAAACCTCGGCCCCGCGCAAATCGAGGAGAGCCTCCTCGGCGTGCACTACCACTTCGCGCAGAGCCTGAACGGCTATCCGGTCGAGCACGGCGAGATCATCGTGTCGATCCTGAACGCCGACGGCCGTGTCTATCGAGTGTTTAACAACACCTACCCGGTCAAGGAGGCGCCGGTCGCGCCGGCCGCGATCGTCGATGAGGAGATGAGCTACGACATCGCGTGGGAAGCGGTCCATGCGCATGGCGAGCTGAACGGCCCGCCGCGGCAACGGACGATGTATGTCCCGGTCGGCGACGGCTTCCAGCTTCAGTCGATCGTCGACCTCGCGATCGACGCGCCGATGGGCGCCTGGCAGGTGCGGATCGATGCGGCGAGCGGTCGGGTCTTTTCGATCGACGACACCGCATTGCCGAGGATGAAGACGAGCGACACGCCGGCGTCGGCTCGCATCGATGAATACCAGGGACCGCTGGGAGATCGCCACGCCGCCTTCGCGCGCGAGATGACGCGTGAGTCGTTCCTGCCGCAGTGGCATGCCGCCTTCCTCGCGGCCGGGACCGGCAAGGTCTTCGATCCCGATCCGCGCACCACGCTGATCAACGAAACGCTGCAGGACAACTCGCCCGCGGGCAACTTCACCGCCGCGTACTTCACGCGTCCGCTTCAAGACATCACCTTGAACGCGGGAACCTACTCGCTCACCGGCCCGTGGGTCACGATCGCGAACTTCGAATCGCCGAACACGCTGCCGAGCACCACGACCGACGGCAACTGGACCGCGGTCCGCGGCAACAACGCGTTCGACGACGCCTTGACCTACTTCCACCTCGATCAGAGTCAGCGCTACATGCAGTCGCTCGGCTTCTCCGGCGCGCACGGCATTCAGTTCGGCTCGATCTTCACCGACACCGACGGCCTCTCCGGCGCCGACAACTCGCACTATGTGCCGAGCACCAACCGCCTCGCCTTCGGCCACGGCTGTGTTGACGACGACGAAGACGCCGATGTGGTGCTTCACGAGTACGGCCACGCGATTCAGCACAGCATCAACAACAACTGGAGCGGCGGCGACACCGGCGCGATGGGCGAGGGCTTCGGCGACTACTGGGCCGGCTCCTATAGCTACAGCACGCCGAATGGCCAGGTCTTCCATCCCGAGTGGGTCTTCAGCTGGGACGGACATGGCGTGCCGGTGAGCTGCTGGGACGGCCGTTTGCTCGATCGGACCGGTGCGCAGTACGTGCCCAACACGACCTATGGCGCGCACCAGTCGATCCCCGGCGGCTATCAGTCGGACGAGCTCTGGTCGACGCCGCTCTTCCAGTCGCTGGTGGCCTTGATGGCCCAGGCGCGCCCGCGGAGCGAGGTCGATCAGATCATTCTGGAATCGCACTTCGGCCTCGGCAGCGGCATCACGATGCCGCAGATGGCGACCGCGACCGTGGCGACCGCCGCGCTGCTTCAGCCGGGCGGTCCGCACGCCGACGTCTTCACGCAGAAGTTCGTCGTCCAGAACATCCTTCAGGT
>CAZZAH010000598.1:0-2755 GCA_964652115.1 uncultured bacterium
TGCGGCAAGTGGCTCAAGGAGAACACGCCGCCCGACGCGGTCATCGCCACGCACGACGTGGGCGCGATCGCGTTCTACTCGGAGCGGCGCGTGGTCGACACGGTCGGCTTGATCCAGAAAGACGCCATCCCGCATCTGCACAAGCCGGACTACACGAGCTTCCTGGCCGACTTCTTCAATCGTGAGAAGGTGACCTACGTGGCGGCGCTCAGGAATTGGCTCGAGGTGGTGAACGTGCGGCCGGTCTTCGTCGCCGATCCGCATCCCGAGCTGCTCGAGGTCTTCCCCTGGATCCCGGGGCGCACGCATCTCGTGTCGGATCAGGTGACCGCGATGGATCAACGAGCGGCGCAGCTGCTGCGGACCAATCTTCCCGCGAGCCTGTCGCTGGCGCAGCGGTCGCTCGACATCGATCCGGAGAACGGAAGGACCTGGTTGCTGCTGGGCGCGGGGCAAGAGCTCAACCACGACCTCGCCGCCGCCGAGCACTCCTATCGCGAAGGGCTCGCCCGCTACCCCGAGGCGGAAGAAGGCCTCTTCGCCCTCTCCTATCTGCTCTATCGCCAGGGCCAGAAGGACGAGGCGCGGATGCTCGCGGCCAAGCTCGAGTCGGTGAACCCGGGATTGCCTCAGCTCGCGCAGCTCAAGGCCGCGCTCGCGCAGTAGGGTCGAGGGTGGTGCTTCGCGGACTCCTCTATCTCCTGATCGCGCTCTTCCCGCTCTCCGAGCTCGCGCTGATCCGATGGCGGAGAGCGCGGGGCTCGAGCGCGCGGCTCGAAGACCGCGGCTCGGTGCGGCTGCTCTGGGTGGTGATCGCGCTCAGCGTCGTCGCGGGCATGGTCGCGTCGATCCTCGGCTATGGAAGTCTGTCGATCGCGCCTGGACTGCTCTACTCGCTGACCCTCGGGTTTCTGGTGGCGGGGCTAGCGCTCCGCTGGGCCGCGATCGTGACGCTGGGGAAGTTCTTCACGGTCGACGTCGCGATCCACGGCGATCATCAGGTGGTCGACTTCGGCGTCTACCGGTGGATTCGGCATCCGTCGTACACCGGACTTCTGCTCGTCTTCGTGGGGCTGGGGCTCTTCTTCGAGAGCTGGGTGAGTCTGGTCGTGATGCTGGCGCCGATCTCGATCGCGCTCTGGCGTCGCATGGAGGTCGAAGAGGCCGCGCTCCGAGGCGCGATGGGAGAGAGCTACGTGGACTACTGCCGGCGGACGAAGCGGCTCGTGCCCGGCATCCTCTAGTCGCTCGCGGAGGAGAGGAAGTGCCGCCTAGATGGTGAGCGGCGGCGGCACCGGCGCTTGGGGCGGTTCGACCTCGGCGGCATCCCCGCGCACCACGATGAAGACTCGGTAAGCCGCGTTCTCGATGTGCGGAAGCCCATCCTCGGGCGCCGCCTTGATCTCTGGGAGACTGTCGGTTCGATCCGGGGCGACGCGGCTCCAAAGCTCTTCGATCGCGCCGCGCCCTTCGCGAACCTCGCCATGCGCCGCCCCCGTCATCGCGTTGACCAGAAGCCGCTGCGCCATGCCGCCGCCGAAGGGCCAGAAGACCGCGATCAGCGAGAGGGCGAGCAGAAAGAGGAGGAGGCCCGCGCCCCGCGCCATCGCACTCCAGGCTCCACGCATGTCTCGGTCCTCCAAGGTCGCTAAGGGTGGGTCGTCTCCGGTTGGCATTGAAGGTTTCGTGCCGCCGGGGACGCGGGGCACTACGCACCGGTTTGGCCGAGGTTTCCGGGTCTTTTTCGCCGGAGCCCGAGGCCGGCCGCCACCTCAATTGAGGCAAACGCGTCGCGGGTGTTCCCCAAGCGGGTCCCGATTTGGTTCAATGCGTGAATCGCCTTTTCACCGCGCGCCTCTTGGCGGTCCGGGAGAGTCATGGACCTCATCGCCTCTTACTCGACAATGTTCTCACCGGAGATCCGGCGGAAGGGTGAGCCCTACTACCGCCGCGGTCGCGTGGAGATCGTCGAGAGCGCCAAGGATGTCGTCCGCGCGAACGTCGAGGGGAGCTCGCTCTACGCGGTCGAGCTCCGCCTGACCGACAAAGGCCTCAACATCCTCTGCGATTGCCCGGCGTTTCGCTCGCGGCCGGGGCCGTGCAAGCACATCTGGGCCGTCATGCTGCAGGCGAGGGAAACGCCCGAGGTCGCGAACGGAACCGCTCGTCCTCGTCGCGCGGCCACGAAGCCGGAGAAGAGCTGGGCTCCGAGTTGGAAGCAGCGGCTCGCCGGCCTCCGCTTCACGCTCGAGGAGCAGCGCGAGGCGACCGGCGGCCCCTGGCCTCGCGGGCGCGAGATCCTCTACGCGATCGACCTGACGGAGACGCGCCGTTCGACCGCCATCGCGATGCACGTCCTCTGCCGCGACAAGAAGATCTCGGGCGAGTGGGGCAAGCTTCGGCCGGTGCGCATTCCGCACTCGGTGCTGCCCGCCCTTGCCGAGCGAGTCGACGGCCGCATCCTGGCCACGCTCTCGGGCTCCTTGTCTCCCGACCAACTTTGGCTGGTGGCGGGACGCGCGACCAACTCGATCCCGAGCCGCTTCGAGCTGCGCGGGCCGGTGCCGCGCATGCTCCTGCCCGAGATCTGCCGCACCGGGCGCGCGCATCTGCTGACCCATGCGCATCCGCCCGCGCTCGGCGAGCCGCTCACGTGGGATGAAGGCGAGCCGTGGCATCTGAAGCTCGACCTCGTCCCGACGGAGGAGGCGTTCCGCCTCGACGCCAGCCTCGTTCGCGGCGAGGAGTCGATGGA
>CAZZAH010000599.1:0-1101 GCA_964652115.1 uncultured bacterium
ACTTCGGCGACGACAGCATCCCCTCGGTGCTCGATCCGATCGCGGCGTACGGCGCGCTCGGCTTCAACCAACCCGGCGTGCTCCCTTGCCCCGACCAGATCGCGATGCTCGGCGCGTGTTGCCTCTCGAGCGGCGACTGCGTCCTCGGCAGCGAGTCCGATTGCCTCGCGCAAGGCGGCGTCTTCCAGGGTGGGGACACGAGCTGCTCGCCCAACCCTTGTCCCGCCGGCTCCGGCGCGTGTTGTACACCCGGCTTCTGCATCATCTCGACCAGAATCAGCTGCGAGACCGAGCTGGGCTACTACCTTGGCGATGGCAGCGACTGCGATCCGGATCCTTGTCCGTCGGTGGTCGGCGCCTGCTGCTTCAGCGGCAGCGAGCAGTGCCAGATGTACAACGTATGGGCCTGCCTCGAGCTCAATGGCCTTTTCCAGGGCGACGGCACCGACTGCGATCCCAATCCCTGCGCGCCTGGAATCGGCGCCTGCTGCCTCCCGGGGGGAGGCTGCATCGAGGTCACGTTCGAGGCGTGCGACGAGATCGGCGGCTTTTACCAGGGCGACGACACCGCGTGCGATCCGAATCCCTGCTCGACGCCAGCGAGCGGCGCCTGCTGCTTGACTGACGAACGGTGTCTGGTCGTCACCTCGAGCGACTGCGCCACGTTTGACGGTCAGTATCTCGGTGACGGTAGCGTGTGCGATCCCAACCCCTGCGCGCCGGTCGCGATCGATCGACAGTCGTGGGGATCGATCAAGGCGCGCTACCGGTAGCTCACGGACGGAGCAGCGTCAGGCTGCGGCTCTCCGCGCGGCCGCCGGCGTCGAGTCGATAGAGATAGAACCCGGACGGCACTGCCTCGCCGCGCGCGTCCCTGCCGTCCCACTCGATGTCGTGCACGCCCGCCGCGAGGTCGCCGAGGTCGATCGAACGGAGCTCGCGTCCTAGCGAATCGTAGACGCGAAGCTGCGCGCGAGAGGTCTGCGGCAGTGTGAATGCGATGCGCGCGCGCGGGCCCGCCGGATTCGGCGCGGCGCGGAGGCCGAAGATGCTCGGCAGTGACGCGGACGCGAGCTCGATCGGCGCGTCCGCCGTGCTGTC
>CAZZAH010000599.1:1201-2753 GCA_964652115.1 uncultured bacterium
TCCACGTCGTTCCGCCGTCGGTCGTCTGCAGGATGACCGGCTTCGATTGCGCGACTGGACCAGGCGAGCCTCCGACCGCGAAGCCTTCGTTGGGACTGGTGAAGTAGCAATCGACGAGATTGCGCGCGTAGGGGCTCATGTCGACCGAGGTCCAGCTCGAGCCGCGATCACTGCTGCGGATGAGGACCGCGGGGCCGAAGTACGCACCGGTGCCGTAGACCATGTCGCCCACGCCGCCCATGCCGCAAACCGCTTGCGGCCGCGGATTCGGAATCGATGCGTTGGGCACCGCGAGCCAGTGCTCACCGGCATCGGTCGTGCGATAGAGGAGCTGCGGGCCGAGCGTGCCTGCGAAGCCGTTCTGCTCGTCGGCGAAGTAGATCGTCCGCATGTAATCGGTCACGCTGAGCTGCAGCGCCCAACTCGCGCCCGCGTCGGTGGTGTGGAAGATCTCGCCCGAGCTATCACAGACCCAGCCTCGGCTCTCGTCGAGGAAGTGGAGATCGTCGAGACGCGCGGCGGTCGGCGCGCCGGGTATGGCTTGCCAGCCTTCCATGGCGATCGTGGGCGAGCAGAGGAGAAGCGGGAGAAGCGCCAGGGAGCTGAGCCGCATGTTGACCTCGTGGGTGAGTGAGTGCCCACGAGTATAGCGGGCGGGCCTAGCTCTGCGCGAGCCGCTCCAGCATGCGCATCCAGCCGAAGAGCGCCTCGATCACGATGGTGTGCGGTCCGTCGAAGGGGACGAACTCGACGCTGAGCCCCGCGTCCTTCAAGAGATCGCGCAGCGCCTCCGCCGCCTGGAACGAGAGAAGCGGATCTTGACGCCCGTGCGCTTGCAGCACCGGCAGTCCGCGCCGCGCTGGCGCGTCCGCGCGCCATTCATCGGATGCGATGAGCGTGCCGGAGAAGATGCCGAGCGCGCCGGGATTGGTATCGAGGCGAAGGGTCAAGTCGGTCGCGAGCATCGCGCCTTGCGAGAAGCCGCCGAGCGCGACGCGAGAGAGGGGCAGCCCCGTCTCCGCCATCAGCTCGTCGAGGAGATGACGGAGCTGCGCGCGCACGGTCGCGAGCTCAGGCGGGACCTCGTTGCTTCGATCGAGGAACGTGCCGCGCCGCATCGCGTCGTCGAGCGCGTTCATGTCGAGCTGCCACCACGCGCGCGACTCCATGCCATATCCCGAGCCGAGCACGATCGGCGCTGCGGGAAAGACGAAGCGCGTCGTGCGCGCGAGGGTGGATGACCCGCGCAGCACCTCGCCGCCGATGGAAACGAGATCATCGCCCGGCGCGCCGTAGCCGTGGCAGAGGATCACGAGTGTGGTGGGCCGTTGCCCCGCGGGCAGGTCGTCGACGATGCGTGTGTCGAGCCCGCCGATCTTGCGCTGTTCGATCTTCGGTTTCGCCATCGGCGGACCATAGCACAGGGCATCGCGCTTCCTGGAACAGCCGCGGCTCCGGTCCCACCATTGCCGAAAGCGCCCCCGATTGCGTACTCTCTTAGCCCACGCATTTCCCCGGAGGTCCCATGCGCATCCGATTCCTCGCGTCCGCG
>CAZZAH010000600.1:0-2750 GCA_964652115.1 uncultured bacterium
GGCGCGGACGGTGGGCGCGCGGAAGTAGGAGACGGTGGAGGTCTCGGTGCGCGCGCTGGTCGAGAGAGCGCAGAGCGCGGCCAAGGCGACGCCGAGTTGGATGAGCCTTCGCATCGTGCCCCCTCCTACTTCTCGGCCTTGAGGTTCAAGCTGCCGGCGGCCGCTTCCGCGATCTGCGTGTCGACCGCGGCGCTGGTCGCGCCCGAGACGCCGACCGCACCGACGATGTCGCCTCCGACCGTGATCGGAACGCCGCCGGTCAGCGGGGTGAAGTCGGTCAACGCGGTCATCGCATAGCGCCCCTTCCCGATCACATCCTCGAAGGTCGAGGTCGGGCGACGGAAGAGCGCGGCGGTGCGCGCCTTTCCGATCGAGATGTTGGCGCCCGCGGGAAAGGTGCCGTCCAGACGGGCCAGCGCGACAAGGTTGCCGCCGTCGTCGACCACCGCGATCACGCCGCCCGAGCCGAGGCTCCTCGCGGTCTGCATCGCGGCCTCGAGCACCTTCTCGGCGCCGTCCAAGGTCAGGGTCTTCTTCTCCATCGTCTGCGCCTGCGCGAACGACGTCAGCATGGCGAGGCAGAGCGCGAGCAGGGTCAGGGTACGCATCGATTCCTCCTGGGTTGGGGCGAGCGGCGCAGTGCCGCGTGGTTGCTTCACGCGAGGCAATGCGAACCAGGAGGAGGTTGTTCCCGTCGAATGCGCGAGGTTACGCGGTGGTCTTCTCCACCACCATCACGAGGTCACCGCCGAGGTACTTGAAGATGGGAAAGCCGCGGAAGAAGCGCTCCTTCGCGCGAAATCGCTCCATGCTCCCGCGGAGAAGGAAGAGCGGCACGAAGAACTCGCGGCTACGAAGCTCCAAGAAGCGGGCGTTCTTGCCGCGAATCATGCGGCGGTAGTCCTGTGCGGAGAAGTCCCAGTGATAGGTCACGGCGTTGTGCCAGGTGTTCTCGTGCACCACCTTCTTCTGCAGCAATCCCTCGAAGACGAGGCTCGCGGCGAGCGACACGAGCTCGAAGGGATTGAGGTTTCGAATGCGATGCGCGTTTGGGCTCTGCACGATCAGGCAACCGCCCGGCTTGAGCACGCGCAGGAACTCGTCCATCGCTTGCCATGGATCGGTGAGGTGCTCGAGCGTCTCGGTGCAGAGGAGGAAGTCGACGCTGCCATCGCGCAAGGGCAGGCAGGCGCCGTCTCCTTGCAAGGCCACCTTGCCGGGGAGCTTGCGCCGCATCTCGCGCAGGAGGAGCCCGCTCGCGTCGACGCCGATGAAGTCGTCGTCCACGCCGATGCCGAACTCGTAACAGGCCTGCCCGTCGTTCGCGCCGACGTCGACCACCACCTTGTGCCCGCGAGGTCGCGTACGTAGCGTCTCCAGGATTTCTAAGTAGCGCTCGGCCACCTGCGGCTTCCAGTCCATCTCCGCCACGGTCACGCCGGCCGCTTCCCACTCGAGCTTGGCGCAATCGGACATGGTCGGCTGCGCGCTGCCGCTCTCCTCGAAGACTCGATCGACCGCTTCGTAGTCGGCCAAGGTGCGCAAGCGAAGCGGGTTGTTCTCGTAGCCCTTCAAGACGGCGGCGCGCCTAACGCGAAAGACCAGCCAGTCGGCGAGGAAGAAGAGTCCGATCGCTAAGGTCGCGATCGGAAGGCGCGCGATCAACGCGACCGCGAGTAAGGCATAGAGCAGGTAGTACAGGCGGAAAGAGGGCACCAGACCCATGTTGGCCAAGCGATCCCGCCGGCGCGTCGCGGCCGATTCCTCCCAGCTCTTGATCGAGAGGCGTGAGGGATCAAAGGTGCGCCCGCTCGCGTCCTTCAGCAGGCAGAGCACGCCTTCCACCACCGGATAATCGACTTCGCAGCGCAGGCAGCGTAGCTGCGCTTCCCCCGCGACCAGGTCTCCCTTGCAGCCCGGACAACCGATCGCGGGGTGGATTGGATCGGTCGGCATGCGGTCCCCCACCCTCGATGATACTTGTGCGCGTTTGATTGTACGGAATGCCTTTCGACCCGAGAAGCCCTCTCCTCATGAAAGTGCTTCGCCTCGTCGATCCCATGGACGGGAGGCAAGCGATGGCAATCCGCGTCTCGGCGACGAGCTCCGCGCCAAGGTAAAGGCGGCGGCGAAGGCGAAGGTCGGGCGACCGGCGAAGCGGCCGTCGGGTCAGGCGCCGACCGCGCCTCATGCCGAAGCGCTGCTTCGGACCACCGATGTCGTGATCGCGCTCCGCGCCTCGATCGGAGGGATCGAGGCGCTCCGCGAGGTGCTGGCCGCGCTTCCGGCCAACTCGCCCGGCGTGGTGGTTGTACAACATACGCCGGAACGCTTTACCACGTCGTTCGCCGAGCGGCTCGACTCGCTTTGCCGCGTTCGCGTGCGCAAGGCGGTCGATGTGCTCTTCGATTCGTGCGCGCGCTTCCTTGGGCCGAACGCGGTCGGCGCGCTGCTGACCGGAATAGGCGCCGAGGGCGAGCAGTCGGCCGGCATCGACCAGGTCAACAGGTCGGTGGCGCAGATGGACACGGTGACGCAGTCGAACGCCTCGCAGACTGCGGAGCTCTCAGCGACGGCGGAGAGACCGGCCTCGCCCTCAACGACGGCAAGCACGGGCTGATCGACTGCATCACCACGAACAAGACCTCGTTCTTTCGCGAGGAGCATCACTTCGACTTCATTCGTACCGACGCTGTTCTAGCGGCCGCGTGCTCCGCTCGGTCGCGTCGCGAGCCAGAGAGTGTGGCGTC
>CAZZAH010000601.1:0-2744 GCA_964652115.1 uncultured bacterium
CCCGAGGTCCCCAGCTTCGGCTCCTCCGATCACACGCGACGCCATGCCTATTCCGACTCGCTGCCGGTCGGCGAGGTGATTACCGTCAGCGGCCGCATCCGCGCTCGCGCAGAAGCGGAGTACGAGTACCGGAGCGTCGAGCATCCCGACGCCTTTTCGGCCGCGATGCTGCGGAGCTTCCTCGAGGAGTCGGGACTTCACATCGAGGGCGCGACCACCTTCGGCCCGACCCCGAAGCGAGCGAAGCTGCTGCTCGACTTTCCTTCCCTGCCGTTGTCGGAGCTGGTGGCGAGCGCCAATCGGCACAGCAACAACTTCATGGCCGACCTCTTCGCGATGTCGCTCTCGTCCGCGACGCCGACACGGCCGGGATCTCGCGCCACGACGGTCGCCGACGCGCTGATCCCGCCGGCGAGCCTGACGCAAGGCGCGCGGCTTCTGACCGATTGGCTCGAGACGGAGGTCGGCGCGGGAAAGCAGGCCGTGATGAAGGATGGCAGCGGGCTCTCGCCGTCCTCCCGCCTCACCGGCGACGCCCTCCTTCGCGTGCTAAGGCGCGCGTGGAACGACCTCAGCGTGCAACCCTCGCTGTTCGCCTCGCTCCCCGCACCGGGCGAGGAGGGGACGCTACGGCGCCGCTTCCGCGGAATGGAGACCAAGCCGTCCCTGCGCGCGAAGACGGGAACGCTCGGGGACGCACGCGCGAGCAGCATCGCCGGCTACCTCGACGATCCGAAGCAAGGGACCATCGCCTTCGTGATGATGATGAATGGAAAGAGCGCGGCTTGGGGCGTGTCGGAGATGCAGGCGCTGCAGGAGCGCTGGATCCTCAAGTACCTCGAGTGACGAGCGACCCAGCGCTTCTGTTCTTCCTAGCGCTTCTGGTCTTCCTAGCGCTTCTGGTCTTCCTGCCGCTTCCGTTCGCGCTCGCGCTTCTTCTCCTCGAGCTTCACCTTGAACTTCTCGCGTAGCTCGTCGAGCTTGCCCTTGCCGCCCTCGTCATCCTTGCCGTCGATGTGGACCTCGATTCCCGGCGTCAACCACTCTTCGGGATCGCCCTTCATCTCGGACTTGTAGCGCGGCGTGTAGGTGCTGCCGGCCGGGAGCTCGATCAAGGTCACGCCCCAGAGCTGCGGCTGGCGCGGGGGAACAGAGTTCCAATCATCGAAGGCGTGCGAGTCGTCGGTCTCGTAGTGAAGCGCGTACTTCGCGGCCGGTAGGTTGAGCACGATGCGCTCCTCGCGGTTTTTCTTCGCGCCGCCCGCCCAGTGCGTCTCCTCGATCCGCATCTCCCAGACCCGCTCGCCCGTGTCCGAATTCTCGAGCCAACCGTAGTCGGCCATCTCGTCGCCGTTCCCCTCACCGACCGCGATCAGAAGAACGCGCGTCTTCCCCTCGGAGGCGAAGCGCTTCACCAGGTGCTGCCCACTTCGCACCGGCGCGAGCGAAACCGCGATCGGGTCGTCGGGCGTTTCTCCGACCGCGATGTCGGCGGCGTTGCCCGAGAGTCCGGCGATCGCGATGCCCCAGTCATCCGGGTCGTAAGGAGGATCGGTGTTCCAATCGTCGAAGGAGTGCGAGTCATCGGTGGCGAAGCAGAGGTTGTAGCTGCCGGCCGCGAGGTTCACCACCGACTCGACCTCGCGATTCTTGCTGGCGCCGCCCGCGGGGTAGCTCGGGATCGAATCCATCTCCCACACCGGCTCCAGATTCGCGCGGTTCTCGATCCAACCGAAGTCGGCCCAGATGCCGCCCGACTTCTCGCCCAGCGCGTGGATCAGCACCGGACCCGACTTCTTCATGCGGAACGGCTTGCAGATCGTCTGATTGTCGCCGACGCGCGTGATGTCGAGCGTGGGCGAGGGGAGCGAAGGCGAGTCGGTCACGCGGCAAGCAGCGCGGTCCGCCGGGTCGATCGGAACGAGCGCGAGGCCCCATCCGTCCGGATCCCAGGGCGGCGCGTCGTTCCACGTATCGGTGGCGTGACTGTCATCGGTGAACGCGGTGACCAGGTACTTCCCGCGCGCGAGGCTTACCTCGCCGTCGAAGAGCCGGTTCTTGTCGCTGCCGCCCGCGGGCTGCGTGTTCTCTCGCTGAAGCTGCCACACGCGCCGCCAGTTGCTCCGATCGATGATCCAGGAGCCGTCGGCGAAGGCATCGGCTCCTTCCCACCACTCGCCCGTCGCCCAGAGATGAAAGCGAACCGGCTTCGTGAGCTCGAGCCCGACTCGACGACGCTCGGAGTCCTTGAGCCCGAGCTCGCGCACCACCGCGTCGGGAAAGGGATCGTCGATGTGCGCGGGCACCGGCGCCGGCTTGAAGCCGCGATCCTTGGCCGTGACCCAGATGCCCCACCGCTCGGGATCGCCTTCGTCGTCCCACTTCACCGTCGGGCCGACCTCGGACTTGATGTTCCCGAACGGCACTCCCCAGATCTTGATCTCGCCGTTCATGGGGAGCTTGCCGCCGAACGCCGCGAAGTAGACGCCGTAATCGCCGGCCGGCAGCGTGACGTCCCCTTCCGCCTGAAAGTTCTCCGAGTCCTCGTCATAGCAGCAACCGACGTCGGTCATGGTCCAGACCGGTCGCCGCGTCTTGAGGTCCAAGATCCAGCCATGGGAGAGGAAGGTTCGCCCCTTGGGATCGCTCACCCCCTCGGCGCGCACGTGGAGCTCGGTCTCTTGCGTGAGGACGAAGACGCCGCTACGCATCCCCGCTCGCCGGATGTTGTCGAGTGCGACGAG
>CAZZAH010000602.1:0-2741 GCA_964652115.1 uncultured bacterium
TCGTGACCCTCGAATCGCTGGTGCAGGAGCAACGCATGACGCCGCCGATCGCGAGTCGCGTGACCGTGGTGGGGTTGTCGCTGCGCGGCAATCGAGCCGCCGTGGTGCTTCTGCACGTCGAGGAAGGCAAGGTCGTGGGGAAGACGCAGCGGATGCTGACCGGGGTGGCCGGCAAGTCGAGCGAGGAGGTTCTGCGCAGCTTTCTCCTCGCCGAGTTTCTATCCGCCGCGAGCATTCCAAGCGTGCTGGTTTGCGCGGTGGCCCCGGACGATCGCGAGCCGCTGGAGCAGGCGCTCCTGGCTCGCGTCAACCACGTGGTGCGCATTCGCTCCGGTGCGCGCGGCGACCTGCGCGCGTTGCTGTCGGCGGCGGAGGAGAACGCACGCGTTTCGCTCGAGGAAGCGGAGCTGGTGGACGCGGCGAAGACCGCGCGCGTGGCGCAGTCGGTTTACGAGCTCCAGACCGCGCTTGGACTGGCGACCCCTCCGTATCGCATCGAGGGGTACGACATCAGCAACTTCCAGGGCTCGCATCCGGTCGCGTCGCGCGTGGTCTTCCAGGATGGAAAGCCGTTGAAGGCCGCTTATCGCCGAATTAGGATGAGCCACGTTCCTGGACCGGACGACTTTGCCATGATCGGTGAAGCGGTCCGGCGAAGGCTCGAGAAGCTCCGCGACGGCAAGGAAGCCGCTCCTGACTTGATTCTGGTGGATGGTGGGGTCGGCCAGGTCGGCCGCGCGCGCGAGGTTCTCGAGGAGATGGGCTTCTCCCATCTCGCCTTGGCGGGGTTGGCCAAGAGAGAGGAGGAGATCGTGCTCCCCCAGGGAGGCCAACCGATCCGCTTGCCGCGAAGCTCCGAGGCGCTCCGCCTCCTGCAAAGGGTTCGCGACGAAGCGCACCGCTTCGCCGTCGGCTACCACAGGAAGCTCCGCACCAAGGCACAGAAAGCCTCCGAGCTGGATCAAGTTCGAGGGATCGGACCCAAGCGGCGGCGCGCATTGCTGCGCCACTTCGGAAGCGTGGACGCCGTTCGGAAGTGCGAGCTCTCGGAGTTGGCCGCACTGCCTGGCTTTGGACTGTCCCTGGCGAAGGCGATCAAGCTCGCGCTGGACACGACCGCGGGAGAGCGCGATGAACGACTGGCTTGAGGACTACCTCTTCCACCTTGCCTTCGAGCGGCGACTCTCGCCTCGCACGGGCGCGGCCTATCGGTCCGACTTAACCGCTCATCTCGAGCATCTCCGCACGCGCGGGCTGAATGCCTGGTCGGAAGTCGATACCGACCGGTTGCGCGAGTACCTGGCGGAGCTCCACGACGAGGGTAAGGCTCCGCGCTCACGCACCCGCGCACGGTCCGCGCTTCGTGGTTTCTATCGCTTTCTCCGGCGCGACGGGCGTGTCGCGATCGATCCGAGCGTGGAGCTCGAGACCCCGCGCGTCGGGCGATCGATTCCGCAGACGATGTCGTCGCCCGACATCGCTCGGCTATTGTCGGCCGCCGGTGGGGCGTCTCCGCTCGATCGTCGGGATCGCGCCATGATCGAGCTCGCGTACGGCGCCGGGCTCCGTGTGTCGGAGCTGCTCTCGATCGAGCCCGAAGGGGTCGACCTCCGCGAACGTTGGCTGCGTGTGCGCGGGAAGGGGGACAAGGAGCGAGTCGTCCCGCTCGGCAAGCCGGCGGCGGAAGCGCTTCGCGCGTATCTCACCCATTCGCGGTCGAGCCTACTCGCGAAGAGGCGCGATCCGGGCGTCCTGTTCTTGAACGCGCGAGGCGGCGTGCTCGGCCGAATGGGCTTTTGGAAGATTCTCCGTCAGCGGGGCATTGAGGCCGGGTTGGACACGGCGCGGCTGCATCCTCATCTGCTGCGGCATACGTTCGCCACGCATCTGCTCGAAGGCGGAGCGTCGCTCCGCGCGGTGCAGGAGCTTCTCGGACATGCCCACGTGAAGACGACCGAGATTTACACGGCGGTGAGCCGGGATCGACTCCGGCGGACCCACCGCGAATACCATCCCCGCGGTTAGCGGGAGGAGGAACCGTGCGAAGAGGCTTCGCCCCGGCGGCGGCGATCATTCTGTCGCTCCTATCGCTCACGTTCTGTCCGCGGCCGACCATGGCGTATGAGCAGAGGATCGGGACCTTCAGCCTCGGCCTCCAAGGGGGTGCGGGGATGATGTCGGGAAGTGATTCCTGGCGGCGAAACGACAACGAGGTCCGCTACGACTCGTTCGATTGGGGCGGCGGGCTCGGAATCCACATTCGCTATGCGCTCGATCGCGCCCACGCGGTCGGAATCACCTTCGAAGATCTTCGGTTCGACCGGAAGTCCGGAGCGACCATGACCGCGGGGGGGATCGAGGTGCCGGCACCGGACCAGTACCAGCTCAACAATTACATGCTCGACTACTACCTGTACTTTCATCGGCGGTACAAGGAGTCGCGCTACGTGGTCCTGGGCGTGGGCGTCCACCGACCCAGCTTCCGCGTGAACGACGATGAGAGCATCCTCCCCGGGGAGGGCTTCATCGCGAACTTTGGTGGTGGTCTGGAGTACTTCGTCCGACGCCCCTTTTCCATCGATGCCTCGCTGCGCGGGTACTACTTCAAGCCCAAAGGTGGCTCCGGCATCGCGGGCGAGCTGATGCTCGGGTTTCACTACTACCTCTTGAACTGAGGCTGCTCCTACACTGGACGCACTGCTGAACTGAGCCGGCTCCAGGGCAGCGAAGCTCTCGATCGA
>CAZZAH010000603.1:0-2741 GCA_964652115.1 uncultured bacterium
CGATCGAGAGCTCGTCGTCCCACGCTTCGTAGACCTTGCCCATGCCGCCACGTCCGAGAAGGCGTCGGATCTGATAGCGCTCGGCGACTCGATCGCCTGGCGCGAAGCGTGGCGCCTCGTTGCCCCAGAGCGCGTCGAGCCAGGTGCTGGGAATCTCCGTCTGCGCGTCGTCATCGCCGGCGGCGCGAAGGAGCGCGGTCACCTCGTGCAAGACCTCGGCCTCATCACCGCAGGCAGACTCGACGAACGCGGCGCGACCATGCGCGGGCCACGCGAGTGCCTCTTCAAAGAGGAGCTGTACTCGATGCCAGAGCTCAGGCGTCACGGCTGCGGTTCGAGTCGACGAGCGAGCCACGCGCGAAGGAGCGTCCAGTCGCGCTTGGCGGTGGCGGGGGAGATGCCGAGCGCGGCCGCGGTCTCCTCGATCGTCATCCCGCCGAAGAAGCGGCACTCGACGATGTGCGCATGCCGCGCGTTCAAGCTCTCGAGCTCCTGCAGCGCTTCGTGCAGCTCGACGATTCGATCGGCTTCGACCACCGGAAGGCCTTCCGCGTTCGAGAGGGAGATGTGGAGCGCGCCACCCCCGCGCTTCTGCCGCCTCCGGTAGCGGGCATGGCTCACCAGGATGTTTCGCATCGCTTGCGCGGCCAAGGCGAGGAACTGAACGCGCGACTCGTACCGCAGGTCCTCGACCCGCACGAGCTTCAGGTAGGCCTCGTTCACGAGAGCCGTCGGGTTCAAGGTGTGGTCCTTGCGCTCGCGGCGAAGCTTGCCGCGGGCGATGCGCTTGAGCTCGGCATGCACCAACGGCAGGAGCTCGCTCAGCAGGCGCGGATCGCCCTCGCGCAGCGACAGGAGCAGCTCAGTGACGTTCCGTTGATCCTGCATGCCTTGGGTCCAATCCCGCCGGTTGCCTGCTCGAAAAAAAGACGTGATTCCGTGAGCCAACCAGATCCGGTTCGTCGCTCACCCGAATAGACGAACGAAGGGTGCGCGACGCAAGCGCTCACCGCACCCGAACGAAAACCAACAGACTCGAATCGGAGGTGTGAACATGTACCGGACTCTCAGCGCGGCCATCGCCCTCGCCCTCGTGTTGTGCGCGATCCTCACCAGCCCGAGCGCGGCCAAGCTCTCCGCGAACCACAGCTTGACCCGCCTTGGGCGATAGCGGCTTAGGAAATCGGTACCCACGAGGGTAGCCGCCGAGGCGGATCCCGTTCAAGCCGGGCGAGCGGATGCTACGATGCCCGGCGTGAGCACGAGCCAACTCCGCGGCATCCTCTTTCTCTTCCTGTTCGGCGTGGGGTTGATCTCGCATGTTCTCGCCTCGGCGGCGCGAGATCCGCGCGCCGTAGCCTCCAGGCTCGAGCCCAAGGTGGTGAAGACGGTCGCGCTCGACGCGATCGTCTACGAGCTGCAGCGTGACCGCCTGATCCGAAGCCTCGAAGGCGGCCTCTTCGAGATGACGGCGGACGACACGCGCGGCGTGCTCGAGCGTGCATACTCCTCGGAAGAGATGACGCGAAAGCTCCGCCGCGTGCATGGCGAGCTCATCCGCTACGTCGACCGCTTCCCGCCGCGGGACTCGATCTACTTCGTCGTCTCCTTCGCCGAGGAGAAGCCGGTCCTGCTCGATAGCCTCATGGTCTTCTGGAGAAGGCGCATCACCTCCTTGCCCGACTGCGAACCGCTCGCGGTCGCGCGCATCGGCTTCGGTGCCCTGCTGAAAGGCGTCGGCCTCAAGTCGGACGAAGGCTTCGCCAAAGACCTGCCGCGCTGCCGCCCGCCGAAGAGCATCGAAACGAAGTTGCTCGACGGCCTGGGGACCGCGCTCGAGGAGAGCAAGAGATCGGGCAAGACCTCGGTCTCCGCCTTTCCGAAGCATCACCGCTCGAGCTATGCGGGCTTTCGACGATCGATGCTGGGTGCCCGGATCTTCGCGTTCACGGGGTCGTTCTTCTTCCTCGCGCTGCTCATCGGCGCAGCGAGCGTCTACCTCTTCTTGCCCCGCGGGGATCGAGCGGAGAGGGCGCGGCTTCTCAGCGTGGGACTCGTCGCGCTCGCACTCCTGCTCGCGGCGCTCGGCGCATGGGCGAGCCTGCGAGGCCGCGAGCTCGACCTCTGGCCCGTCTTCTTCAACACGCCGCGCGAGGCGCTGAGCGACAGCACGCGCTACTGGTTCACGCTGGTGATCTACGTCGTGCGCGGAGCGATCGGGGTCGCGGGAAGCAGGGCCTTTGTCTTCGCCGCGCTCTGCCTCGCCGCGGCCACGCTCCTCTGGGCAACGACACGAGGCGCGGGCGCGAGGCGTTTCCGGATGCGCTAGACTTCCCCGTGCCTTCCACAATCCGATTCATCGCGTCTGCCTGCCAAAATTCGGTTCGTAATCGACCTCCCACTCGCTCGCCCTTGCTGTCGGCGTGGTGTCGTGAGCCAGGAGACGCGGGGGGTAGGGGCGACAATTCGGCGGCCCGCACAGCTCGACCCAGCAGCGATCTGCTTCATCGGCGGACAGGGGCAGGGCGAAGCCTACCGTTAGTGCGACGTCGCCCGCTCGCGCTCGGCGTCTGAGGAGCTTGTCCGAGCTCAGGCTTGGGCGGATACTCTCTCGGGGGCGGTTTCAGGCGAGCGCCGCGAGTATTCACGGGGGGATGCGAGGTCGGGCTCGACGACCTGGGGGCGGATACCCACGATGAAAGTTCCTATTCCCTCGATCCTACGCGGGAGTCGGTAGCGTG
>CAZZAH010000604.1:0-2726 GCA_964652115.1 uncultured bacterium
CCTGGGAGTGGAATCTCCAAACCGATGCCGTGCACTTCGACGAGGGCTGCGCGCGCTTGGTGGGACTGACGACCGAGGGAGTCGAGTCGAGCAGCCTGGCCTGGCGCGCTCGTGTGCATGCGGACGACCTGCCGCATCTCCGCGAGGCGCTCGAGAGACATTTGGCGGGTCAGCCGTTCTTCCGCTCCGAGTTCCGCAGCCGGCATCGCGATGGACACTGGGTCTGGATACTCTCCGTCGGCGGCATCATCGAGCACGACGCGGAGGGCAAGCCGCTTCGCATGGTCGGGATGCACCTGGACGTGACGGAGCGGAAGCGCGCGGAGGAAGAGCTTCGCGAGTCGACCGCCATTCTGCAGCAGATCATCGACGCGCTGCCGCAGCGTGTCTTCTGGAAGCAACGGGATACGCGGTACCTTGGCGCGAACCGCGCGCTCCGTGAAGATGCGGGCAAGGATCCGATCGGCCTCACCGATCACGACATGCCCTGGGCGGGCGAACATGCCGACTTCTTCCAGGCCTGCGATCGCCGCGTGATCGAATCGGAGCAGGCGGAGCTCGACATCATCGAGCCGATCCTGACCGATGATGGGAAGCAACGCTGGCTCTCGACCTGCAAGATGCCGCTGCGCGACGCCGACGGCCAGGTCTTCGGAGTGCTCGGCACCTATCTCGACGTTACCGCGATCAAGGAGAACGAGCTGGAGCTGGCGCGCGCGCGCGACGCGGCCGAGGCGGCCAATCGGGCGAAGAGCGAGTTCCTGGCGACCATGAGCCACGAGATCCGAACGCCACTCAACGGCGTGCTCGGGTATGTCGACCTCGTGCTCGAGACCAAGCTCGACCCGGAGCAGCGCGAGCTGGTGCAGACGGTCAAGCACTCGGGCGTGGCGCTCCTTCAGGTGATCAACGACATCCTCGACTTCTCGAAGCTGGAGGCCGGCAAGGTCTCGCTCGACGAGATCGAGTACGAGCCGCGCGACATCGCGGCCGACGCGCTCGAGCTTCTCGCCGCGCAGGCGGAGGAGCGAGGCATCGAGCTTGCTCTCTGCTGGAGCCGGGAGATTCCGCACACGCTGGTCGGGGATCCCAATCGGCTGCGGCAGGTGCTGCTCAACCTGCTCGGCAACGCGGTCAAGTTCTCGCAGTCGGCGCCGGTGGTGCTTCGCGCCGAGGCGGTCGGCGACATGCTCCGCATCGAGATCGTCGATCGAGGGGTCGGGATTCCGGACGCGATGCAGGCGCGTCTGTTCGAGAAGTTCACCCAGGTCGACTCCTCGGCGGCGCGACGCTTCGGCGGGACGGGGCTCGGCCTCGCGATCAGCCGTCGTCTGCTCGAGGCGATGGGCGGCGAGATCGGCTTCGAGAGCGAGGTCGGTTCAGGCACCACCTTCTGGATGACCGTTCCGTTCGGCTCGGCAAAGGACCGCGGCTCTCGATCCGGCATGCCCGCCCTGGGCCGGCGCGCGCTCATCGTCGACACGCTGCCCGAAGCCGCATCGTCGATGCATGATTTCCTCCTCGAGCTGGGCATTGCCTCCGATGTCGCCGGCAGCCTGCTGGACGCCGAGGAGCGCATCACGCAGTCGGCGACCACGGGGCGCTACTACGATTGGGTGATGGTCGACTGGAAGCTGATCGATCCGGTCGGCGAGACCTTCCTCCAGCGAGCGCGACGGGAGAGCGCGGGGCGCCGCTGCAACTTCGTGCTCGTCGCCTCGCGACGTTCGGTGCTCGAGCTTCCTCGCTACCGCGAGCTCGGTTTCGACGAGGTGCTGATGAAGCCGATCGTGCGACCGGCGCAGCTCCGCGCGTTGCTCGGAGCGGATGCGTCCAGTTCGGCGGCGGATGGTCTCCCCGCAAGCGCCTGCGAAGGAGCTTCGTCGAGGCCGCCGCTTCGCGTGCTGCTGGCGGAGGACAACGCCATCAACCAGAGGCTCGCCCGCATCATGCTCGAACGCGCGAGCTGCCGCGTCGACATCGCGAACAACGGCCGCGAGGCGATCGAGATGGCCGCGCGGGTCCACTACGACGTCATCTTCATGGATTGCCAGATGCCGGAGGTGGATGGCTTCGAGGCGACGGCCGTCATCCGGAGCCGCGAGGCGAAGCACGCGGGCGAGCACCACACGCCGATCATCGCCCTCACCGCCAACGCGCTGCGTGGCGACCGCGATCGTTGCCTCTCCGCCGGAATGGACGGCTACGTCGCCAAGCCCTTCACGCGCGAAGACCTCGCTCGCGCGCTCGATCAGTTCGCCGCCTAAGCGCCGTCACACGCGCGCGGCGCCCGCGTCGACTCTCGCCTAGCGGTTACCGCGCTGTCCGCGCCGATCGGCCGCCACGTCCCGACCGTGCGAGTAGACGAGAAAGCCGATCAGCGCGACGAAGAGCGCGATCATCCCCTTGATCCAGACATGAAAGCTCGCCAACGCGAGGCAGGTCGGCAGAAGCGCGAAGCCGATCAGACTCGGCGTCGACATGCGGGTCCCATTTCCACGCCAACCGATCCGTCCACGCAGCCGCGGGGAAAGCACCGCGATCCAGCACACGAGCGCGAATCCGCAGAAGAACAGGCTCAGCCCGAAGAGATCTGGCCGCATCTATTCCCTCGCGAGGTGACCTAAAGCCGGCGATCGCCTCCGAAACGGTAGCCTGACCGGCGCGCCGCGCGGAAGTGAAGAAGCCTACTCGCTCATGAGGAAGATCAACGGCCGCACGTCGTC
>CAZZAH010000605.1:0-2718 GCA_964652115.1 uncultured bacterium
ACGACGACGTTCTGCGACGCGATGTCGTTGAGCGCGAGGATCCCGACCGGGGAGCCGATCTCGGGGGGGCGGTCGGCCTTCTCGCCGCCGGTGGGGAGACCCTGGTTCGCGAACGCCGCCGCCTTGAGCTCCTGCGCGTAGTCGTCCAGCAGCACTCGCTGGTCGCGCTGTTGGAGCAGCGGCCCCAGCTGGTACACGACGAGGCCGATGCTCGCCACGCCGATGACGGCCCACAGCGTCACCAGCGCGAGCAGACCAAAACCGACGCCCGCCAGCTGCCACCCGGTCGTCGGCACGAGCGGAGGGAAGCTGTAGTCGGCCGAGAGATGCCGAGGAAAGAAGTAGAGCCCGAGCACGAGCCATTGGAAGCCGAGCGCCGCCGCCACCCGCGGGCCGGTCGCGATCTGGAGGAGCGAGTTGTCCATCGTGCTCACGTTCGCGAGCCCGAAGAGCGCTCCCAGCACCTTCAGGCGAAGCGCGAAGAGCAGCAGGAGAGGAACCAGCCACAGCGCCGCCACCGAGAGCCAGAAGCGGGCGGGCGCCGGCCTTCCGTTCGCCGTCGCGGGCAAGGCGCGAACTCGCTCGAACACCGCGTGGAGCACGGCGAGGCCGATCATGCCGACCGCGCTCTCCTTCGAGAAGAGACCGATTGCCAGGCAGAAGGTCGAGAGGACGAGCCATCGCACGCGAGCGCCCGGTGGTGCGTCGCTCGCGCGGAGTGCCGCGAGGTAGGCCGCCAGCGCGCCCAGTGCCGCCCAGAGCTCCGCGCGTCCGACGATCGCGACCACCGCCTCGCTGTGGATGGGATGCACCGCGAAGATGAGGGCCGCTCCGGTGGTCGCGGCCGTTCTCCCAGGGAAGAGCCGGCGAAGGAGCAACAGCACCAGCACGCAGACCGCGGCGTGAAGGAGGAGATTGGTTGCGTGATAGGCGACGGGCGAGAGGCCGAAGAGCCGATGATCGAGCCAGAAGCTCATCGTGGTCCAAGGACGATAGAGCGCCGCGTCGCGCTGGTCCGGCCAGTACGGAAGCGTCCAGGAGGGAATGGGGGTCGAGGCCGCGACCGCGGGGCTGTTCTCCATCAGCGCGTGATCGTCGAAGGCGAAGCCGTTCCGAAGGGTCGGAAGGTAAGGCAGAAGCGCCGCCAGAAGGACGAGCAGCAGAAGACGTATGCTGGTCCGAGATTCGTTCACGAGATCCAAGGTCGGTTGGCTGGTCCGGTTCATCGAAGGTGTGATCCTAGCGGCTCAGGCCCGGCCGGCGCGCCTGCTATCTCCTCCGCGATCGTCGCGGCTGCTATGGCTGCATCTCGATTCGGGGGAGGCTATCGACCGGCGCCCAGCTCGCGGCGGGAATTTCGAGCAGCAGCCGCTCTCCGGTCACCCAATCCTGCTGGTACTCAAGCACGGAGCGAACGGGACGGAGCCCGGCCAGGGTCGCGACCATCACGTTGGTCGGGAATTGGATCGACCCCGCGCCGAGCTCCCGGCGCTCGGCCGGCGGCGTGCTCGGACGCCTCGGCCAGCTCGAACGCAACGGAAGGGCCTGCGCCTCGCGGAGCCCCAAGACCCACGCGCGTTCGACCCCTCGTCGCTCGAATTCGGCGCGAAGGGAGAGCGCCTCCGCCTGCCAGGAAGCGAGGGAGTCGGCCGGGCTCGGATAGGTCGCGGCCGGATTGTCGTCGATCCAACGAGGGAAACCGCCGAACCAGGCCACCCGATCGAGCCAGCCCTGACGCTCGGCGTAGTACTCCAAGCTCGGCCGGGTCAGGGTCGAGAGCACGACCGCGTCGCGCGGGCCGAGCGCGGCGCCGATCCTTCGCGCGAGCTCGCGGTCGCTCCCCTTCGACATCTCGGCCGTTCCGGTCCAGCTCGGCCCGAGCGACGCGATGCCGAGAGCCGCCCAGAGCGCGAGCACTCCCCAGCGCACGACGGAGCGCAACGAGGCGAGGGCGAGCGCGAGGATGAGCAGGAACGCGGGAAGCGCCGCCGTGTCGGTCCGCGCGAGGACATAGGCCGGCCCCGCGATCGCGGTCGAGAGCCAGAGCCCGAAGAGCGGCAGAAGCAGGAAGAGCCCCGCTCGCTTGAAGAGCTCGCGTCGTTCGTCCCCGTCGCTCGCGCGGAGCAGGTTCCTCGTTCCGACGATCAGCACGGCGCCGACCGTGATGGCGAGCAGAAGCGCAGGCCAAATGAAGGCGCTTCCGGTGCCGCCGACGAAGACCGGCGCGTGCGTCAGCGTGACCCCTCCGTTGACGAAGGCGAGAAGCGAGAAGAGCGGCGCGAGGGCGAAGGGACGATGCTCCCAGTAACGGCCCATCCACGCGTTGAGCTCGCGGTGGACGTCGAGCTGGCCGTGCAGCTGGAGCATCCAGGGAAGCGCGCCCACGGCCAATACTCCCGCGAGGAGGAGCAGCGACCTGCGCTCGGAGCTCGAGCGGAGCTTGGGCGCGAGGCAGAGCAGCGTCGCGGCGACGGGCCAGAGCCCAAGATTGTGCGTGTAGAGGGCCGCCAAACAAAGGCACGCGATCCCGACGGCGCGGCGCGAGCTCAAGGTCGCGCGCGCCTCCCAACACTGCCAGAGAAGCAGCATCGCCTCGAGCTGAAGGAGGCTGTAGCTCCGCGCCTGCCGCGAGTAGAAGAGCAGCAGCGACGAGCTCGCCGCGAGCCCGAGCGCGAGCCAAAGCGCTCGACGATCGACTCGCTTCACGATGATGCCGAC
>CAZZAH010000606.1:0-2712 GCA_964652115.1 uncultured bacterium
CGCAGCACCTCTTCCAGGTAGTCGAGGTCGGGGAAGTACTGCACGACCGAGTTCAGGATCACGGTATCGAAGCTCCCGGGCGCGAAGCCTTCGAAGCGTTCCGCCGTGCGTTCCAGGAGCTCGACGTGGGAGAGCGCAGGATTTCGTTCGATCGTGCGGCGAACGAAGTCGAGGCTCTGCGGCGAAAGGTCGGTGCCGACGTAGCGCGTCGTTGCCGGCGCGATGCGGGAAAGGAGAAGCCCGGTGCCGCAGCCCAGCTCGAGCACGCGTCGCGGCTCGAGCGTGAGAATCCGCTCGACCGTGGCATCGCGCCACTCGCGCATCTCCGCTTCGGGGATCGGCTCGCCGGTGTAGCTGCTGTTCCAGCCGATGAAGTTGTGCTCGCGTTCGACCTCGGGCGCGCTCCGCGCGTAGGTGTCATCGTAGAGGTCGCGCCAGCGGGCGACATGCTCGGTGCGCCAATGCTCGCGTTCCTCGCCGCGACGCGGCACGACGTAGGCGATGAGGCGCGCCTCGCCATCGATCTCGTGCGCGATGACCGCCGCCGATTGCACCTCGGTCGACGCGGCGAGCGCGGCTTCGATCTCGAGCGGCTCGATCCTCTGTCCGCGAATCTTGATCTGCGAATCGGCGCGGCCCAAGAATTCGAGCCTTCCGTCACGCAGGCGGCGCACACGATCACCGGTGCGGTAGAGGCGCGCGCCCGCCGCGCCGAACGGATCGGGCACGAAGCGCCAGGCACTGTGGTCGGGCCGGCCGAGGTAGCCGAGCGCGACGCTTTCGCCGCCGAGGTAGAGCATTCCCGGGAGGCCGAGCGGCACCGGCGCCAGGCGCGAGTCGAGGACGCGCGCGGTCGTGTTCGCGATCGGCTTCCCGATCGTGGGCAAGGCGAGCGAGGCGCCGTGGTCGAGGATGCCCGAGGTCGCGACCACCGTCGATTCGGTCGGCCCGTAGTTGTTGATCACGCGGAAGGGGACGCGCGTCGCGTCGAGAGCGTGAAGGCGCTCGCCGCCGGTCAAGAGCAGGCGCAGCGCGCATCGCTTGGGCCACTCGAGGCGACAGAGCGGTTCCGCCAAGGGCGTCGGCACGAAGGCGATCGTGATCTCGCGCGCGAGCAGCCAATCACGGAGCGCGAGCGGATCGAGCCGCGTCGCCTCGTCCGGCAGGTGGAGCGACGCGCCGGCCGCGAGCGCGGGCCAGAGCTCCCAGACGCTCGCGTCGAACCCGACTCCGGCGATGAGGCTCACGCGATCCCGCGCCGAAAGCTCGAACGCCGCGCGATGCCACGCCACGAGATTGGCGAGGTTCCGCTGCGAGACCACCACCCCGTTGGGCTCGCCGGTCGAGCCGGAGGTGAAGATCACGTAGGCCGGCTCGTTGGGGAGCGTCTTCACGAGCGCCTGCGCGGTCGGAGCGTCCCCTTCGAGCGCGTCGCGATCGAACGCATCGATCAGGTGAACCGGTGGCAGTTCTTCCTTCGCGTCGCGGCGAAGTCGCTCGACCATCGCGCGCGTGGTGATCAGGGCAGAGGGTGCTGCGGTCGCGAGCATCGCGCGCAGGCGACCCGGAGGATTGGCCGGATCGAGCGGCACGTAGGCCGCGCCGCGCTTCCGCACCGCCCAGATCGCGGCGATCCACTCGATCGAGCGATCGAGCAGGATGGCGACTCGATCGCCGCGGCGCGCGTCGAGCAGCGCCGCGATGCGATCCGCCGCGCGATCGAGCTCGCGATAGGTCACCTGACGATCGCCTTCGACCACCGCCACGACGTTGGGATCGCGGCGCATCACCTCCGCGACCTCGCGCTCCACGCTCACGGCGGGAAGCGAAAGGTGCGGTCCCTCCGCCAGCGCATGTTCAGCGGCCTGCGCCGCGTCCCCTTCCAGCGGCAGGCTCGAGATCCGCCGCGACGGATCCTTCGTCGCGGCCTCGAGGAGGAATGCATAACGCGCGGCGATCGACTCCGCCGTCGCGCGATCGAAGAGGTCGCTGCTGTAGAAGAGGAAGCCGTCGATCGCGCCGGGCTCCGTCTCCCAAAGATGAAGCTCCAGGTCGAAGCGCGTCGCGCCGAGCGTGCTCTCGATCGGCTCGACCTTGAGGCCCGGCAAGACGTGCGACTCGAGCGGTGCGTTCTGCAGCGCGATCGCCACCTGGAAGAGCGGATTGCGTCCGAGATCCCGCGTCGGCTCGAGCTCTTCTACCAGGCGTTCGAAGGGGAGGTCTTGATGCGCGAAGGCGCCGAGCGTGACCTCGCGGGCGCGCGCGAGGAGCGAACGGAAGCTCGGATCGCCCTCGCCGTTCACTCGAAGCACGAGCGCGTTGACGAAGAAGCCGATCAGGTGCTCGAGCTCGGGCCGCGTGCGATTGGCGATGCCGGTTCCGATCGCGAGGTCGTGCTCGCCGGTAGAGCGCGAGAGGAGCGCGTGAAAGCCGGCCAGGAGCGCCATGAAGAGGGTCGCTTCCTCGGATCGCGCGAGGGCGCGCAGCCCGTCGGCGGTTTCTCGCGGCAGGCTGAGCCGCACCGCGTCGCCTCGCAGCGTGGCCACCAGCGGTCGAGGACGATCGCTCGGCACGGGCAGCGGGGGGCTCAGCGGCAACAAGCGCTCTCGCCAGTAGCGAAGCTCTTCGGTGAGCTTCTCGCCGCTCAAATGCGCTCGCTGCCAGGCGGCGAAGTCTCCGTACTGAATCGCGAGCTCGGGCAGCGGCGACGAC
>CAZZAH010000607.1:0-2709 GCA_964652115.1 uncultured bacterium
GTCGGGCGCGCAGGAGCTCGGCAACGAGGCGATGCTGCAGTCGGCGTCGATGATTCTCTCGCCGGTCATGACAGTCTTCTGGCTCGCGGTCAGCGGGGGGATCACGCATCTCCTGATCATGATGCTCGGCGGAAACAACGCCGGCTTCGCCGTGACGCTGCGCGTTCTCTCCTACTCGGCCAGTCCGCTTCCGATCTCCTTGGTGCCGGCGGTCGGCCCGCTCATCGCCGGGGTCTGGATGTCCTACCTCGGCATCAAGGGGCTCTCGATCGCGCATGACATGTCGTACGGGAAGGCACTGCTCGTGGTCGTCCTCCCGGGAGTGGTCTGTTGTGCCTGCGGGGTCTGGCTGTTCGCGGGGATGCTTGGGGCGACGCTCTTCCGTGGAGCGGGCATGTGATGGCCTGGCGGAAGGCAGGGCGAGAGGACAGGGGAGTGGCGTGGATGGTCTCTGCCGCCGCCCTCTCGGCTGTGGTCCTCGCGGGTTGGGCGCAGCAAACTCGGCTTTCCCTGCCCTGCGTCCTGCAAACGCTCACCGGTATTCCGTGCCCCACCTGCGGCACCACCCGGATGGTCCGAGCTCTAATGGAAGGACGAGTCGCCGAGGCCTTCGCCTGGAATCCACTCGCGATGATGGCCGGCACGTCGCTCCTCGTCGCGGGGGCTCTGGCGCCGATCTGGGTCGCGGCGAGGCTGCCGCTCCGGAGCTCCCGCCGGCCACTCGGGATCCCTGCGCGCTGGATGATCGTGGCCGTGCTCGCGGCCAACTGGGCCTACATCGCGCTGCGGGAGATGCGCTGACGGTGGCATGCGCAAAGGGCGCCCGGTTTGTGCCGAGCGCCCTTGGCGTCTGTCGGGGGGACGCAGAAGGAAGAAGCGAGGCGCGGGACGAAGGGCGCCCCTGCTTCTAGTCGATTAGCGGCGCTTCCTCCGCGCGATGAACCCGGCGCCCAAGAGGCCGGTGCCCAGGAGGAGCATCGAGCCCGGCTCGGGGACCGGACGCATGAAGTCCTGACGGCGGTCGGCGTCGTACCACTCGACCGATCCGCTCACCGGCGCACCCTGGGCTTGCGACGAGTAGAAAGCGAAGGCCGACTCGGAGTCGTTGTTCAAGCCGCCGACGTAGCTGAACTGCCCACCGTAGATCGTCTCCCACAGCGCGACCTGAAACCCGTTCCGCTGCGCGCTGGTGAGGGCCGAGTGCCCGAAGCTCTGCATCAGCCAGGACGCGCCCGCGAAGTTGGTCCGGCCATGCGAGTCGGCCCATCCGAGGTCGTCCTGCTTCACCACCACCGTGTTCTCGACCGGATTGCCGCCGACGGGCGAGAAGATGTCGACGCAGTAGACCGGTCCGAGGTGGACACCGTTCTTGGTGTTGTCGTTCGTCGGGCTGAGCCAGGCGTCGAAGTTGACCGCCAGGGCCTGCCGCTGGTGCCCGTTGAACTGGTAGGAAAACTCATCGTGATTCGTGTAGCTCAGCCAGAGGCCGGCCGCCTGGGCGTCCTGGCTAAGTCCCACGATCGCGGTGGCCAAGAGGGCCGCTGCAAGGACTTTGCGCATGTTCAATATCTCCAAGTTGGTTTTGGCCAAGGTGCAGTCCAGGTTCGACAGCTAGCCATCGGTTACGGTCGAGCGTTCCGTGTCGCCCCGTGAATAGGTGCCGGTCCTTCTGTGTCGAGAAATGATTACATTCCCCCCGGAGACCGACAATAGGTTTTTTTCGTCTTGGTTAGAAATGGGGCTTCTAGTGCGGGAGCGGCAAGGTCGTGGGTGACTCGGAATGAATCGGGGCGCTACACTAGTTGCGCGGTCCCCCTCCCGATGTGCAGAGCGCTTCCCACTGCTCGCAAGCCGAGGAGTCGCCATGGCATTGACGCGCCGCCTTTCCGGGGCTGGGCTGCTCGTCACCGTGATTTGTCTGTCCGGCCTGTCCGCTTTCTGGACAGCGGCCGCGTCTCCCCCTCCGCCAGGGCTCGGGGGCGCGGCGACCCTTTCGCGTGCCGTCGCCTCCCTGAGTCAATCCGCCGCTGCGGAGCTCTCGGGCGTGGTGCTGCTCCAACTTTCCCCCCAGGCGGAAGCGTCTGCCCGTCCGGAGCTTGGCTCCCAAGGACGGACCGGCCTGAGTGCCTTGGACTTCCGCCTCGCAGGCCTCGGTGCGTTCCGGATCGAGGCATTGTTCGCGTCGACCGAGGATCCCGAAGCGCATCGGGCGGCGGGTTTGGATCGGTGGGTTCGGGTGCGCTACGACGGCGCGACCCCTCCGGCCGAGGCGGCGATCGCCTTGCGCGGGCCCGAGGTCGAGATCGCGGAGCCGGACGGGGTCTGTCACGGGCTCGATGTGATCCCGAACGACCCGGGGTTCGCGACGCAGTGGGCGCACCGCAACACGAATCCCGCCTTCGTGCCCGACTGCGATACCGACGACGACAGTGCCTGGAACTACGAGACCGGCGCTCCCGACTTGACCCTCGCGATTCTGGACACCGGCATCGACCTCGCGCACCCGGAGTTCGCCGGCAGGCTCCTGCCCGGATTCGACTTCGTGAACAACGACTACGATCCCTCGGACGACCATGGCCACGGCACCTGCTGCGCGGGGATCGCCGCCGCGGGCGGGAACAACGGGATCGGAATCGCCGGGGTCGCCTGGGGCGTGCGGATCTTGCCGGTCAAGGTGCTTGGGGCGGACGTGCACGGGAGCTGGTCGGC
>CAZZAH010000608.1:0-2695 GCA_964652115.1 uncultured bacterium
CGCGAGGCAGTCGCTCAGAACGTAGTCGCCCGGTGCGTAGAGCGCGCCCTCGCGAGCGCCGGTCGCGGAGTTGTACCGATACAGCGTGGTGTGAAAGCTCGCGTCCGAAGCGATGACATACCCGCGCGTGCCGAGGCCTTGCGTGAAGTCGACCAGGTCGCCTTGCAGCGTGCTGCCCGTGAGCGCGAATCCGGCGCTTCGATTCTGATTCAGGTCGACCCGCTCGATGCCGCCGTCAGTGAAGACCCCGTACTCGCCTGCTTCGGGCACGAGGAGCTGTCCCGTCGTGAGCTCGATCTGCATCGGCGCGACCGGGTTCGTCCCCGCGAGCGCGATCGCCTGTGTGCCCGGCGTGCTCGAGTCGACATCGATCACGGTCATCGTGTTGACGTCGATCACCACGATGTAGGAGGGCGGCGCCGGCACGTAGGGAAAGCTCCGTCGATCGAGGCGTTGTAACTGAACATAGAGCCGATTGCCGCGCAGAAGCATCCGGTGCATGTCGACCTTGCCGTCGATGTCGGCGAAGGCGGCGAGCGAGATCGAGTCGGTGCGCGCGCAGGTCAGCGGGTTGATCACCAGGAGCCAGTTCGACTCGTAGCGGGACACGAAGACCTTGGTCGGGCTCACCACCGCGACGTCTTGCGGATTGCTTCCGGCGCCGACCGAGCACTCCGAGATCGTCTGGTAGTTGTTGAAGGGATTGATGAGCTGCACGCTATCGCAGCCGAAGCGATTGACCACGTAGACGCGATCGCCCCAGGTGCGCGCGACCGGATCGCCGCAGATCGCCGCTCGATCGACCGTCGCGTTGCACGGCGCGCCCACCGGCAGGGTCGAGAGCGAGCCCGTACCGAAGTCGGTCGTGACCACGAGCACGTCTTCCGACGCCCGAGCACCCGTGATCGTCAGCAGAAACAGCAATGTCGCCGCGATCCATCCGCGGCTCGTGTTCATTTCCATGTCCAGATGACCTCCGTAAGTAAGGTCCGGCCGGGGAGAGGGAATCCGTCCACGTCCTCGACGCGCAGGTCGCCGACGTTGTCGAGCGAGGCGAGGAGGAGAAGCGATCGAGAAAGCAGCCGCTCCTCGATCGAAAGGTCGTGGATGGTGTGGCCGGGGGTGAGCTTCGCTTGTGTGTTGTATCGATCACGGTAGGTGGACGACCGGGCCGAGACCTCCCATTCGATCGCATGGGCTCCGCGCGCGAGGCGCAGCGAGAGATAGCCCTCACGAAGCGGGAGATTGGGCAGCCGCTTGCCGCGGTACGTGCGGCTCGGTCCGACATCGCGCCCGAGTTGCGAGGTTCCGTGGGCCTGGACTTCGCACCACAAACGGAGCGGAAGCTCGCGCGCGGCGAAAAGGCGAAGCTCGCCGCCCCGCACCCACACTCGATCGAGGTTGAACGCCTTGACCGTTCGTTGGCTGTTCTGCAGGAGCGTGATCTCGTCGTCCATCAATCGCTCGAAATAGACCAGCTCGGTTTGCCAGCTCGAGCTCGGGTTGAAGCCGAGGCCCGCGTCCCACTCGAGCCCCGACTCCGGCTTGAGCGCGAGGTTGCCCACCTCGAGGCCGTTCTCGCCGAAGAGCTCGGAGAAGGCGGGAAAGCGAAAGACGTGGCCGCGATTCGCCTTGGCGCTCAAGCCGCGGCCGAAGTCGAAGCGCGTGCCGAGGGTGAGCCCATCCGCCAGATGCCGCGCGGAGCTCTTCTCCTCCGCCGCCGTGTAGTTGTCGCGCGTGCGGACCCATCGATACGACGCCTTGGTCGAGAGCCGGCCGAGCGTCGCCTCGTGGTCGATCGCGCTCGTGTCAGTGCGGCGCGTGCGGCGTTCCCCGATCGCGTCACGCAGGAGGTCGCGCGGCGAATAGCGTTCGTTCTCCCGCGACCACGATGCGCGGAGCAGGTGATCGAATAGCGGGAGCGGATGGTGCAGCGAGAGAGTGCCGCCGGACGTCCGCGTGCGCGAATCGGTGCGCGCCGGCGCGAGCCCGACCTCCGCATCACGATTGTCGAAGCGCTCGCGTCCCTCCGAGAGATGCAGCATTCCCTGCCCGAAGGTGGTCAGGCCGGAGAGCTGATGCCGGGTCTCCTCGTTCTCGAGGCGCACGCTCTGTGTCTGAAGGTTCTCGGTGCCGGGCACGCCGCCATTTCGATCGTAGCGCTGCCCGGTGTACTCGAGTCGGAATCGCTTCGGTGTGAACGCGGTCTTCCAGAGAAGCGCACGGTCGTGCAGGTCGTTGTTGCTCCGCTTCACCATGCGATCGTCGTCCCGGTTGCCGTGAAGCGTGCCGTTCCGATTGAGGTAGCGGTAGTCGCCCTCGCTCCGTCGCGCTTGCGCGGAGAGGAGGAGGCCGAAGGCACCACGCGCGGCGCCCCATTGCGCGCTTCCGATGCGCGTGTCGTAGCTGCCGACGCCGAGCGCCAAGCGAAGCGGCGTCGTGACCGCGCCCGCGGTGCGAAGCTCGATCACGCCCGCGGCCGAAGGACCCGCATAGAAAGCGGTCTCCGGCCCACGGTAGATCTCCGCATGATCGAAGGCGGCCGCCGGCAGAAGCCCGAGATTGACCGCGCCACTTCCGGCGGTCGCGATCGGCACGCCGTCGAGGCAGACCTTGACCTGCGCCGCGCTGCTTCCCCGCACGCTCGCGGTCGAGTAGGCGCCGAGCCCGCCGTAGCGATGCACGTCGAGCCCGA
>CAZZAH010000609.1:0-2694 GCA_964652115.1 uncultured bacterium
CCGCCCGCGACGTCGCTCGCGTTCTCGGTCATCAGATTGCGCGCGATCGAGAGGTTGCAGACCCCGGTTGCGTAGATCGCACCTCCGCCCAGATCCGAGTGATTGCGGTGGAAGGTGTTCCCCGTGACGTCGCCGGTGACCGACGAGAGATAGAGGCCGGCACCTTGGCCGTGGACCTCGGTTTCCCAACCGCCCACGAGCGAGTCTTGGTTCGCGAAGAAGTGGTTGTCTTGAACCGTGACGTGCGCGTTCTCCGCGTAGATCGCCGCCCCACTCTTCGCCTGGTTGTGGACGAACTCGTTTCGCTCGATGCGCAGATTAGTAGGGCCGCTCGCGTAGATCGCACCGCCCTTGCCGGTCGGCTCCCACGGTCCATCCACGCGGCATCCCTCGAAGCGATTGGAGCGAAGGATCACCGCCTCGTTCGTGCCTTGAACGATCACCCCGGCACCCCAACTGCTCGAAAAGTCGCTCCCTCCGAAGCAATTCGTGAACGTGTTCTCCTCGACCAGCGCCCCGCGGCTTACGTCCGCGGCGCCGCACTGGACGACCTCATTGTTGGCGAAGCGGCCGCCGGTCCCGGATAGCCGAGCCGACGTGTAGCACTGCTCGACGTGATTCCCTTCGATCTGGCTCCCAACGCCGCGATCATCGATTCCGATCGTGAAGGAGAACCCAAAGATGAAGTTCGAGGAGATTTGCGTGTTGTCGGCCGTCGTGGCGATCTGAACGCAGAACAGACCGCCCGAGACCAAGCCGAGAGACCGAATCACGACGCCGCCGGCGCGGATATCGAGGAGCGATGTACCGCCGACTCTCCGGAGTAGCGCACCGTTTTGCGTCCGCCCGGTGATCACCAACGCCGGGACCGTGAGCACCACCGACGAGGGGAAGTCGTACGTTCCATCCGCCATCGAGATCGTGTCCCCCGCCGTGGCGATGAGGAGCGCGGAGGGCAGCGTCGGCCGGTCCTCAGGCACGCGGATCACCTCCGCGCGAGCGAGGAGCGAGGACGACGCAAGGAGCGCCGCCACGAGCGAGGCCGTGGCGATCATTCCGCCCAGGCGTTGGTGCGAGTTGGAGAGTGGTCTGAGCGAGATGGAGAGCAGATTGCGCGACCTGGAGAGTCGCGCGACTGAACGTGGGCTGTTCATGGAGTCCTCCCCCGGGCGATTCACAGTGCGGTGCTTCACGCCCGTTACCTGTGTTTGCGAGCCACGCCGCGACGGGGGGACTTCGGGGGAAGTTTCGCGGTGGAGCGAGACTAGCACCGCGAAGTCGAGCGGAGCAATGAATGCGCGAGCATCCTCTGCCGGCACCTCTAATCTGGCCCTTGGAGCCGAAGCGGTGGCGAGGTAGCCTGACGGCCAATACCTCAAATGTCGAGCACCCGAATAGCGGGCGGAGGGCGGATTGACGAGAGCGAACGAGCACGAAGCACGATTGGGCGATCCGTCAGACCTGCCCGCGTATGGGATCGCGGAGGCGGCGCGCTATCTCCGCATGAATCCCACTACCTTGTCGACCTGGGTCCGTGGTCGTACCTACGCGACGCGCGACGGCAGGCAAGAGTGGCCGCGTGTGATCGTCACTCCTGATCTGAATCCGGTGCGGCTCTCGTTCAACAACCTAGTGGAAGCGCACGTGCTCTCTGCGATCCGCGGCTTGCACGGCGTGCGGTTCGATCGGGTCCGGGTTGCGCTTGACTATGTACGTAAGGAGCTCGGCCGTGATCATCCGCTCCTCCAGCAGGAGTTCGAGACGGACGGCGTAGACCTGTTCATTCGAGAGCTCGGTGATGTCGTGAACGCGTCCCAAGGCGGGCAGCTCGCCCTGCGCAGCGTCTTCGCCTCGCATCTGAAACGCGTCGAGCGTGACGCCAGCGGACTGCTTCGGCTCTACCCGTTCACCCGGAGTGTGGGCACCGAGCCGGTGCTCGAAAGCCCGCGGGCGATCCTCATCTCCCCGATCGTCGCCTTCGGCCGACCGGTCTTGGTGGGTACCGGCGTTAGGGCGGAAGTTATCATCGGGCGATTCCTGGCAGGCGAATCGATCACCGAGCTGGCCGAGGATCTCGAGCTCGATGCAGGGCTGATCGAAGAGGCGGTCCGCTGGGAGTCGCTTGCCGCCTGAGGCGTTCACTCTTTTCCTCGACGAGAACACCTGCAGCCGGAAGCTCGTTGAAGCATTGCGGACTGCGGACATTTCTGTTGAGCGGTCGACCGACCACTTCCCCCGTGGTACGCCGGACGCGGAATGGATCCCGCTCGTCACGAGCCGCGGGTGGTTGATCCTTACAGCGGACGACCGCATTCGATATCGATCGAACGAGAAGATCGCGGTGCAGGAGTCGAGAGCGCGGCTGTTTGTCCTGAGCGCAGGCCATCTGCGGATCGAGGTGATGATCGCGATGGTGTTGAAAGCGCTGCCCGAGATGCGCCGCGTTGCGAGCACGCACCAGGGGCCCTTCATCCGCACGATCACGAAGTCGGGCACCCTGGGGAAGGTGAAGCTCTAGCTCGCCCGCGCCTACCGCTCGGAGTCGTTCCCGCGCAGAAACGCCGCGCCCGCCAGCCCGATGATGACGCCGATGCCGACCGCGATGCCGAGGGTCGCCGCCGGGTTCTCCGCCATCCGACCACGCACCGCGGTGACGTAGCGCTCACCCTGCGACTTCACGGCCCGCACTCGCTC
>CAZZAH010000610.1:0-2692 GCA_964652115.1 uncultured bacterium
CTTGACCTCGCCGGCGCGTTGGCCGAGCGCGATGCAGCGGCGGATGTACTTCGCATTGGCGTCCTCTACGCGACACACCTCGACCGGTGCGAGCTGCTCGAGGCGCCGGCAATAGGCGTAGTGAGGATTCGCGAGGAGCTCCGACTCCAGAGCGTCGGCAATCGAGCGCAGTGACTCGCTGCGAGCTTCGGTGCGCGGATCGCTTGCGTCGTCGCGCGGCTCGAGCAGGAGGACATAGCGCGGCGGAGCGTCCCACTCCGGCACGAGCATCGCGAAGCATGGCTCGATCGCGCGGGCGGCGAAGACGCGATCGAGCGCGCGATGAACAAACGCCTCCTCGAGCTTCTCGCCTCGAAGATCGGAAACCAGATTGCCGCGGCCGATGAACTCGATCAGAGGCGTCGCCTCGACGTGGCCGACCACACGCACGCGATCGCCCAACTCGTAGCGATAGAGTCCGCCGCCGGTCGAGAGGAGCATGCGGTACTCGCCCCCCACCTCGACCTCGTCGACCGCGTGTGCGACGCCGCCGTCGTCGACCAGCTCCAACAGGTGCGAGGTCACGGCGAGCGCACTCCCAGGGTGCCCCCATAGCGGGATCGAGAGCACCCCCTCGGTGGCAAGCAGTCCCTTCGGCTGAAGCTCGACCTTGGGCAGCAGCGCGCGAAGCTCGGGGAGAGAGCGCGCCGCCGCCGCATCGGCCCAACAGCTCACGACCGAGAGCAGAGGCCACGCCGCATGCGGATCGAGTCGGCCGGCGCGGCGCAGGAGCTCACGCAACCGCCGCGCGCGTGGAGGCGCGGGACGGAGACGCGCGGCGAGCGCGCTTTGCAACGGCGGCGACAACGCACGCGGCGGCCGGAGCGTTCCGCGCTCCACATCCTCGATCAGTCGTTCCGCGTGCCTTTCGAGCGCATCGAGGAGCAGCGTGAGGAAGCTCGGATTCCAGACCGAGATGAACGCGAGCCGATCGCTCGCGAGCAAGAAACGCAGGGTGACGTAACGCGCCGATTCGATATCGGGCACGCGCGACAGCTCGGGCGGCGTAACGATGATCTCCGCGAGCAGGCGCCGCGCGAGCGGAGAGAAGTACTCCGTGTCGTCGGTGAAGCCGATCGGAATGCCCCCTTCGGTGCGCTCACGCTCCGCAGCCAGGGGACTTACCGACCAGTAGGCGCCGCCGCGCAGGAGCTCAGGCCGCGCGGCGTGGAGGTCGCTCATCCAAGGCTCGACCGCGCGCATGAACTCGCGCTTGAGGCTCTTCGTGTATGGGATGTACTTCGCGCCGCCGCTCGAGCCGCTCGTCTTCTCGAACATGAGCAGCGGTTCCGACACGAGCACTTGCCGCTCGCCGCGCTTCATCCGCTCGATCTCGGGCGCGATCGCGTCATAGGTCACGGGCGGAACCGCGCGGCGGTATTCCTCGATCGAACGAAGCCGCGCGAAGTGGTGGCGGCGGCCGTACTCGCACTCCGCATTGCGCTCGAGGATGCCGCGAAGCAGCTCCTCCTGCGCCCGCCGCGGCTCGCGGAGTGACGCGCGAAACTCGCGGGTCGCGCGCGCGCCGCCCAGAAGCCACAGGCGGTGCGCGAGCCAGGTGGCGAAGGCCGACATCTACGACGCGAGAAGGCGCACGGCCATGCCGGCTTCGAGCTCGCGTCGCGCCACACCGCGCAGGTTCTCCGGCGCGATCGGGGCGAGGCATGCGAGCTCGACTCCCTGCGCGTACCGCGGATTGCATTCACTGAAGAAGGCGACGTCCGGGTTCTGTCGACGAGCCGGTGTCGTGTCGAGCTCCGCGCGGAGGCGCTCGTGCGTCTCGCTCGAGTGAACGCAGCCGCTCGCTTCATCGAACGCGGCGCCGTAGCGCTCGCGTGCGAGGAAACGCAGGAGCGGCCAGAGCCTCGAATCGCTCGTCCCGCGGCGACTCGGAACGAAGTCGAGGAAGAAGAGCGGCAGATAGAGATAAGTGCGATGCCCCTTCGAGAGGAGGAACCAGTAGAGCGGCGCCTCGGGCTCGAGCGCGAGCAGGCTTCCGGCGAAGCGGCACCACTCCTTCATCAACGACTGGCTTCCCCAGTGCGCGCGATCGATCACGGTGTCGCCGGAGAAGAGCGCGCGGACGCGTCGTCCGTCCGGGCCGCGCGACTCGATCACCTTCTGCGTCGAGAAGCCGACCAGCTCTCCTTGCTGGCGGAAGAGCAGCACCCACTGCTTCTCGTTCAGATCCTGGCGGAAGCGAGCACGCTCGGTGCCTTCGTAGTGGCGTTCAAAGAGCGCGAACATCGACTCCGTCATCGTGGCGGAGAGCATGCGCACGCACGCGACCTCAGCCTCGAGCATCGATCGGCTCCAGGCGGCGCGCGGTGCTGGTGAGTCGCGTCACGCGCCAGAGTAGATGCGCGTAGGCGAGGATCACGACCAGAAGAGTAAACCGGTTGATCGCCTGAAACCGCGCGGTGTCGTCGGCGAAGTAGATCCCGACACGCCCCGCGTTCGCCTGGCGAAACCATGCGGCGAAGATCATCTCTGGGACGAGGCCGAGCCGGATGGCGTCGATCCAGTGGCGCGCGAATGACGACCACGTATCGTCGCCTTCTGTCGTCGACCGGCGGAGCCAGGTCAGCAGCGCGATCGCCGCGACGTCGTGGGTGATGCCGTAGAGCGGCGTCCACGAAACGGTGACATAGAG
>CAZZAH010000611.1:0-2688 GCA_964652115.1 uncultured bacterium
GCGACCAGCGGGAGGGAGCATGGGATCGACTCGGAATGGCGGTGGCCGCCGCGCACTCGCGGTGGCTCTCGTGAGCTCGTGCCTATTCGCGGTGTGCCTGTTCGCGGCGGGCGCGCTCGAAGCGGGGACCGCGCCGATGGGACCGGGAGATCGGCTCCGCCAGGCGTTGCCGACCGCACCGCTCCCCGACATCGACGCCTTCATGCAGATCTCCTACACCGCCTCGCCGATGATGACCGAGGACGGAAAGACGGTCTTCTACACCACGCGCGCGGGCGACGTGAACCAGCTCTTCCGCCTCGATCGCTGTGCCTTCCCGACCCAGCTTTCCTTCTTCGCCGACGGAGTGTCGGGCGTGATCCCGAACGATGACCTTTCCTTCGCCGTCGCCTCGGTCGGCGAAGGAGGCAAGGAGAACTACCAGTTCCATCTGATCGACCTTGCCACCGGTTCGGTGCGCGCGCTGACGAACGATCCGAAGGTGCGCCATAGCAGCCCCTGCTTCTCCGAGGACGGACTCCACCTCTATTACACGGCGAATGGGGTCAAGCCGGGCGACTTCGCGGTCTATCGCATGGACCTCGTGAGCGGCAAGGAAGAGCTGTTGCTCGATCGCGAAGGCTCGAACGGGATCGGCGACATCTCGCGCGACGAGAAGCAGCTCATCCTCACCTGCGCGAACAGCAACGTCGATAACGACATCGTTCTCCTCGACCTCGACACGAAGAAGGAGCGGAAGCTGACCGCGCACGAAGGATCGGCCACCTTCTACGCGCCGTTCTTCAGCAACGACGATCGATCGATCTTCTTCGGCGCGAACGACAATGCGCGCCACGCCATGCGGGTCGAGAAGATGGACGTCGCGAGCGGCAAGCGCGAGGTGCTGAGCGATCCGGCGAGCGAGTGGGAGACGGAGACCTTCGCCCTCTCGCGCTCGCAACGCTATCTCGCCTGGGTCACGAACGAGGAGGGCTACGCGCGCGGCCACCTGCGGGACCTGCAGCTTGGGCGCGATTATCCGCTCCCGAAGGAGCTCGACGGCCTCATCACCGCGATTCAACCGACCGATGCCGAGGTCGTCTGCCTGAGCTTCAACTCGCCGACGCGGGCGCCCGATGCCTGGGCCTACGACTTCAGCGATCTGGTCAAGGGGGGAAGCAAGCCGGAGCTGCGGCAGCTCACCTCCGCGAGCTACGCGGGCATGGATCGCGAGCTCTTCCGTCCACCGACCTTGGTCCACTACGCGAGCAAGGACGGCACGTCGATCCCGGCGTTTCTTTACCTGCCGCCGGGCTACGAAAAGGGACATCCGGTCCCCTTCATCGTCGAGGTGCACGGCGGTCCGGAGCAGCAGTTTCGGCCCGACTTCAATCGGCACTTCCAGTACCTGATGCAGCACGGCTTCGGCATCTTCGCGCCGAATTTCCGCGGCTCGTACGGCTACGGCGCCGAGTACCTCGACGCGGACAACTACAAGTCACGGCCGCGCGCGGTCGAGGATGTGGCCGCGGGCGCCGAGTGGTTGATCGAGAAGGGCTACGCCCAGCGCGGTGCGATCGGGATCAAGGGCGTGTCCTACGGTGGATACATGACGCTCGCCGCCATGACCGCCTATCCCGATCTCTTCGCCGCCGGCATCGATCAAGCGGGGATCTGCAACTTCGTTTCGTTCCTCGAGCAGACGGCCGACTACCGGCGCGCGCTTCGCGAGGCGGAGTATGGTCCGTTGAGCGATCGCCCCTTCCTCGAGTCGATCTCGCCGATCCATCAGACCGATCGGCTGAAGGGCGCACTGCTGGTGGTGCATGGGCTGAACGATCCGCGCGTGCCGATCAACGAAGCGCGGCAGATCATTCGCGCGGCGCAAGCACACGGGACGCCGGTCGACAGCCTGATCTTTCCCGACGAGGGTCACGGTGTGACCAAGATGGAGAACCGGCTCGTGCTCTACCGCAAGATGGTGGAGTTCCTCACGCGCTACGTGCGGGTGGGCTGAGGGCGGCGCACTTCAGCCGAGCGCGAATCGCGTCGGCGGAACCCTAGCCGCTGCGGCCAGCGCGATAGATCCGGACATCGACCCGCTCGACAGTGACCATTCCCTCTGACACCGACGCGTCGACCGTCGGCAGGAAGGCCTCGATCTTTTCGGGTGTGTCGACGATCTCGATCACGATCGGGAGGTCTTCGGAGAGGCGCAAGATCTTCGCGGTGTGGATGTGGCTCTTCGCGCCGAAGCCGGCAAGACCGCGCAGCACGGTCGCGCCGGCTAGCCCTTGCCGCCGCGCTTCGCGGAGCAGGTACTCATGGAGTGAACCGCCGTCGTGGCGGTCACTCTCCCCGATGAAGATCCGGAGGAGCTTGCCTTCGCCTTCGAGCTTCATGGAGCTCTCCTTCCCTTGGGGCACAAACTAGAGAGCGCGTGCGATCGCTGCGCCTGCCGCCACCGCGAGGAGCCCGCCGCCAAGCTGAAGCGCCATGTTGAGGCACGCCGCGCTGAGCTGCCGGTCCTGAAGCAAGGTCCAGGTCTCGAGCCCAAAGCTCGAGAAGGTGGTGAAGCCGCCGAGGATCCCGATCAGCACGAAGAGGCGGAAGCTCGGGCCGAAGAGGCCGCGATCGAGCATCAGGCCCGCGAGCCATCCGATGACGAGGCAGCCGAGCAGGTTCACCACCAGCGTGCCCCAGGGGAAG
>CAZZAH010000612.1:0-2684 GCA_964652115.1 uncultured bacterium
CCGCCGAACGTTTGGTGATGCGCATGCTCGCGAAGGAGCCATCGGCGCGACCGCGTGATCTGCGCGAGGTCTCGACGGAGATCGCGCGCTTGCGTGCGAACACCACGGCCACGCCGGGTCTTTCAGGTGCGCTCAGCGTCGCGGTGCCCGGCTTCGCGAATCTCGCGCAAAGGCCCGAGGATGCATGGCTCGGAACGGGGCTCGCCGAAACCGTCACCGCCGCGCTCCAAGCGATCGAAGGGCTCGAAGTCTGGGGGCGAGAGCGGTTGCGCGAAGGTCTTCGTCGCCTCGGCTTCGAGGAGAGCGAGCTTCAGACCGAAGACGCGGTGCAGCTCGGACGATGGATCGGCGCGCGTTGGGTGCTCTCCGGCGCCTTTCAGCGACTCGGCGATCAGGTTCGCGTCACCGCGCGCGTGGTCGAGGTCGACTCCGGTCGCGTCATCCGCACGGTGCGAGAGGACGGCCGGCTCGACAGCATCTTCGAGCTGCAAGACCGCATCGTGGCGGAGCTCTCGATCGGACTTCGCGGCACCGTGGTCGAGGCGCAGGAGGGCGAGGAGACGCACATCCTGGCGGCGTACGAAGCGATGTCGAAGGGTCTCCTCAACGTGCGCACCGATACCTATGAGGCGCTCGAGCGCGCGATCCTCCACTTCGAACGCGCGCTCGTACTCGATCCCGATTACGTGCGCGCGCAGGTTGAGCTCGGAGCTGCGCTGCGGCAGAAAGCGGACTACCTCGTCGCGCCGGAGATCCATGAACGCGCGATCACGGTCCTTCGTCGCGCGCTCGAGCAGCGGCCGCGACTCGCGCGCACCTGGCGCGAGCTCGGGTTGACCTTGGTCGCGAACGGTCGCGTCGATGAGGGGATCGACAGCCTTCGCCGCGCGCTCGCGCTCGCGCCCGAGGATCCGCGCGTGCTCGCGGGCATCGGGCGCGGGCTCTTTATCGGCAAGGCTGATTTCTCGGGCGCGGCTGAGCACCTCGCGCGCGCGGTCGAGCGCAGCCCAGGCGCGGGGTGGTACTGGCTCCAGCTCGCGCATTGCTATGCGTTGCTGCGCGACTTCGAGCGCGGCGAGGCAGCTTCGCGCCGTGCGATCGAGCTGCAGGAGGAATCGCTCTCGGGGCAGCAGGGCGTGCAGTCGGTGGGCGCGTACATGCGCCTCGGTCACTTCTTCTCGCTCGCCGGCCGGCACGCGGAAGCGCGCGAGGCCTTCGAGCGCGAGCTCGCCTTCACCGATCGACTCGATCACGCGCTTCGTTCGCGCATCCGCATCGAGCTGCACCTTCGACTCGGCTTGTCGCTTCACGCGCTCGGGCTCGAAGCCAAGGCGAAGCAGGCGTTCGCGACCGCGCTCGACGCCTTCGCGGAACGTGTGGCGCTCGGCGCGGACGAGCCGTTCACGCGCTACTACGCGGCTGCGACCCATGCGCAGATCGGTGAGCCGACCGACGCGCTCGATCTGCTCGAGCAGTCGATCCGCGAAACGCCCGCCTACATGACGGCGCGCGCGCGCCTCGAACCCGAGTGGGATGTGCTTCGAGACGACCCGCGCTTTCGGAGGCTCGTCGGCCTCTAGCCCGGGTGGCGCGTTCCGATCCGGCCGCGATCGCGAGTGGGACATTTTTTCCCACTGTGGCGGCCTGCCTCGCCGCGATTCGTCCCCTCTGCCTTCGCTCGAGCTCGCTCACGCACGCGGCTCCTTGCGGAAATCGCACGGAACACGCGGCCCAGGGCCCGCGTTTAGGGCGTCGTCGATCCGCATCCGCTTCATGGCACGCCGAATGCCTCAACTCAGATCAGACGTAGGAATCGATCTGAAGTCGACCAAGGAGTATCCCCGTGACCGATCTCGAGCTCTTCCATGACATCGCTGCCCGCACCCGCATCGCGCGCCGACCCGAGGCGCGCGTTCTTTTGCTCTTCTGGCCGGAGGCGGAGGGCGAGGCATTGGAAGCCCGGCTCGCGCGCCACGGCGTGCGCACGATCGGCATCTACTCGGCGCGGCAGCTTCGCCTCTACCTCGCGCACGTGTCGCGGCGGCCCAACGCCGCGGTCGACCTCATCGTTCGTTCGCAGCATGCAGGACCCGAGGATCGCGAGCTGATCGCGAGGGTGCTGCCGGACGTGCCCGAGCTGACGCTCAGTCACGCGTCGCGCGATGCGATGGTCCAGGAGGTGTTGGGCGGCCTCGCCTCGACGCCGGACCAGCTCGTCGCGGTCTAGCTACCCCGCGAGCGCGATGACCACGATCCCCGCCGCCATCAAGACCGCGCCGCCGACCCGCGCCCGCGCGTGCCCCTCGTTCATCCACAGCGTCCCCGCGAGCGAACCGAAGATCACGCTGCTCTCGCGGATCGCGCCCGCATAGCTCACCGGCGACATCGAGTAGGCGAGAAGCGCGAGCGAGTAGGCGAGCAGGCTCAGCGCTCCGACCGCGATGATGCGGCGCGCATGCATGCGCCCGAGCTCGAGCACGCGTCGCGCTCGCGCCGTGCGGAGGAGCACCGGGATCGAGAGCAATCCCGTGAGCAGGTGCACCCACACCGTGTACAAGAGCGGATCGCATCGTTTTACAGCCGCGCCGTCGATGGTTGTGTAAATCGAGATGCAGAGGGCGACGAGCAGCGCGGCCGCGATCGCCTGGCCTGCGATGTGTCGGCCACGATCGCGCTCCGGCGAC
>CAZZAH010000613.1:0-2680 GCA_964652115.1 uncultured bacterium
AAGTAGACAAGTTGATCCATGCGATGACGGCTGAACTTGAGGGGCGATCTTCTGGTGCCAGAAGTAAACACAAGGAGTAGCTGCTCGCTCCTGGGGGTCAACCGTGCCTATCACTAGCTCTTTGCTTAGGCATTCGCTCGGATCCAGGGGGTTGGTTGCTCTCGACGTCTGGTACGACGGCTCGCCGTTCCTCACAAAGAGCCAGAGCCACGACGAACCGGTGGCCCGTGCTCGGTGCCGACTGACAGCTCAGACGTATGTCGCGTTCGACCCGATCGGGACCACTGAGGATTTAGAGAGAGTGGAGTGCGCGGCCTTTTGTCACCATTCTCTTTCATTGCTGGATCTGCGGCCTCAACCAGTCGATCCGTGGTCCGCGAGAACTGTCTACGGTCGCCGAGGACCATCAGGGGTGCTGGGACGCCGAGATCGCGAGCCGAGAACGAAGGCGGCGGGAAAGCCGCAAAGCGGAGTACGGATCAGAGGCAGTCGATCTTCAAAAGGAGCCGCCCGATGCGATTCGTGAAGTTTGGAGATCGCTACATCAACCTGGACGCGATCATCCACGTCGATGTCGAGCACCCTCCCTCGGGAATCGTGGCCCGAGTCCACTTGGGAGAACTGAGAGTGCACGCAACACTCGAAGGTGAGGAGGCCGAGCCCTTGATCCGAATGCGAAGGCCGGAAGGTGTTTCCAGAGTCGATGCTTCGGAGGCAACACGAGAGGAAGGCACGCAATGAAGATGCTCGCGTTCGGGAACTTAGCTGTCAACTTTGAACAGATCGCGTTCATTCGATTCCAGAGCAACGCAGGCGGCAAGTTGGCGTTCATTCACTTTGTCGGCGAAGGCAAACCGCTTCTGCTGAGGGATTCGGAAGCCGAGCAAATGATGACTTTCTTCAGCACGTACGCTCCAAAGCCATCCTGGGGTGCCGGGAGCGCAGGGGTAGTCGAGCTCGAGTGAGGCCAACCGGGGCGGATCGATCGAGGCAAGACGCGAGCTTCCCGGGATGCTCGCGAGGAAGGAGAGTGGCCGCAGGTGTCGAAGAAGAGCAAAGCCCAACTCGAGGAAGAAAACAGAGTCCTAAAGCGCTCACGGATGGTGGACCGGACTGCGATCGCAATTCACTCGACTCTGAAGGTTGCCGGGATCTGTTTCCTCGGATGGTGCGCGGTGCTACTTGGTCGATCGACCGAGCACGTCTTGATCGCCTACGCGGGAAAGGCAACCTTTGCGCATGTCTTCATCCAGATTCTAGGGAAACTCAACGTCGGCATTGGAGTGGCCACCGGCGCTGGCGGGATCATCTACGGCCGCCACCAGAAGAAGCTCAAGGAGGACCTGGCAAAACGACTCGGAGAACGAATCAAGAGACTCGAGGCCCAGATCGATCCTCGGCGAAGTTCTAGTATGCTGAGGGAGACGGGGGACACCAGACAGGAGGACCGCTACCCATGATCACGACGCACGACCTTGCGAATGCTGCGGCCGCAATCGCTGGTGCAACGATCCTCTGGTGGCTCGTCTTCTTCGGCTGGAAGGAGATTCGCGTCGACGCGCTCCGGCAGGAGCTGTTCGCACTCAGGGACGAGGTCTTCGACGCCGCGGCGGATGGGCTCATCGCTTTCGACCATCCGGCCTATGGGACTTTTCGCAACACGCTCAACGGGTTCCTTCGCTTCGCCCACCGAGTAAGCCCTTTCGAGTTCTTCCTTTGGTATCTGGTCGCGAAGTACCGGCCCCCCGTGGCGCGGGCTTCCTACCGGGATCACTGGGCTCGATGCTTGCGCGACCTGACGCCACCGCAGAGGCAAGCGTTCCTGGAGTACCGTCGAAGGATGCACGAGATTCTGATGCGATCGTTGTTCCGCTCCCCTTTGCTGATCGTACTGCTCCCCATTGGACTCTTGCTTCGACTCGTGCGAATCGAGATTCGCGTTCCCTGGTTCAAGCGTTGGATGCGCTCAGGGCTCTACGAAATCGACGCCACAGCCGCGACGCTGGCCGAAGCCTGCGCGTAGACCCGAGCGCCTGAACGCGATCTCGTATTGTCTCCGCTCCGGCGCCGACCTTGATCGCTACTGCTCCTCGAACTCGATCGTCGACCAACCTGCGGCGAATCGCGAGTGGATCAAGGTGCATGCCATGACCTGCATCGCCTGGTTCACCGATGACTGCTGGAGCGGCACGCTTTTGGATCGCCAGGCTCCCAACAAGCGCTCCGTCTGCTGCGTGAGGGTGAGGTTCGGGTGATCGTGCTCAAGGACCAGAGCCGACTCGCTCGGCAGGTAATCCTCGGGAAGAGCCTCTTGGAAATCGAGGCATGCGGCGGTCGCTGCGCCTTTCGCCTCGAGCAGAGCGCGAGCCGACTCGAGCAGGGCATCCGCACCGTGATCGCCGCTCGAAGCCTCGCTCGAGCCATCGACCCAGGCCCGCGGCGGGTGTGCCGCGCAGGACAGAAGGCGGGCAACCTAAGGGCGGAGATCGCGCGGCTCGAGGGTTCGGAGCGTGATCTCGCCTGGGCGATCACCTTCGGCCTCGCGCCCGGCACACGCCTCGCGACGGAGCTCGGCCGCGCGCAAGCAGCCCTCGGCTCAGTGCACGCGATGGCGCGATCTGCGGGAAACTGGCGTCAAGACGCCAGTCGACGCTGTCCAAGCACTCCCGCGACGTGAGGC
>CAZZAH010000614.1:0-2657 GCA_964652115.1 uncultured bacterium
CTATCTGCGCGCGAGCGGCAACCTCGACGGGCTCGATCGATGGAATGAAGAGCACCAGTGACCGAGATGGAACGGAGGAGACGAATGATCGACTCGCGGCGCGGCAGAGTGCTGGTGCCCGTCATCGCGCTGCTTTGTTGCGCGGCGCACGCAACGCCGCTGCGCGCGGAAGAAGGCTCGCTCACGCGCTGGGTCGATCCCTTGATCGGCACTGGCCCGAGCGACTCGCCGAATCCGGTGCCGGGCGGCGCCGGCGGCAGCACGATCCCGGGCGCGCTCGCTCCCTTCGGCATGATCCAGTTCAGCCCCGACACCGACAAGGCTTCGCCATCCGGCTATGGCTATGACGGCACGCAGATCCAAGGGTTCAGCCTTACCCACTTCAATGGCGCCGGCTGTCCCAATGGCGAGGACATCGGCATCCTCCCCTTCGTCGGCGCGATCACGACCTCGCCCGGAACCGCGTGGACTCAGTACGCAGTGCCCTTCTCGCACGCCGAGGAAGACGCCGCGCCCGGCTACTATCGCGTGAAGCTCGGTTCCGGCGTGCTGGTCGAGCTGACCGCGACGCCGCGTACCGCGATGGCGCGCCTGACCTATCCGAGCGAGGGCCCGGCGATCCTTCTCCTCAACCCGAGCCGGAACGCCACCGGCGAACGCGAGGGTAGCCTCTCCATCGGGGGCAACCTGATCACCGGCAGTGCGATCGGCGGTGGCTTCTGCGGCAGCGACGCGACCATCCCATTCGCGTTCGCGATCGAGCTGGACCAGACTCCCCTCGCGGTCGGAAGTTGGGTTGGAGATTCACTGATGGCGGACGCACCCGACGTCGAAGGCGTCCGCGCGGGAGCATGGCTCGTGCTCGACACGCGCGCCGGCCGCGTGGTGCGCATGAAGGCTGCGATCTCCTACGTCGACCTGGAGCACGCGCTCATCAACCTCAGGACCGAGAACGCCGGCTGGGACTTCGACGCCGTGCGCGCTGCGACCGATCAAGCGTGGAGCTCCGTGCTCGGACGAGTTCGCGTCGAAGGCGGAAACGACAGCGATCGAGTGAAGCTCTACACCGCGCTCTACCACGTCTTCTCGAATCCGAACGTCTACAGCGACGTCGGCGGCGACTATCGCGGCTTCGATCACGAGGTGCATCGCGCCGACGGCTGGACCAACTACCAGAACTTCTCCGGCTGGGACATCATCCGCTCGTGGACCCATCTCGTGTCGGCCATCGCGCCCGAGGCTCCCGACATCATGCGCTCGATGGTGCAGGGCGGCGTCGAAGCAGGCCTCCTCCCCTTCTGGACCGACCGAAACATGGAAACGCAGGTGATGGTCGGCGACCCGGGCACGGTCAACGTCGCGAACGCGCAGGCAATGGGCGTCGCCGGCTTCGATCGAGAGGCCGCGCTCGCGCTCATGGTTCGCTCCGCCACCGATCCCGCGCACACGCAGCGCTACGGGCTCGACGAATGGCTCACACGCCATCACGTTCGCGGCAACGCTGCCACCACGCTCGAGTACGCGATGGCCGACTTCGCGCTCGCGCAGTACGCCGCCTCGCTCGGGCGCACCGATCTTCACGACGAGTACCTCCTTCGCTCCGCCTACTGGAAGGAGAGCTGGAACGAGGTCGAGGGCTACGTCGAACCGATCGGCGAGGAGGAGAGCGCGGCCCGCATCTACGAGGTCGAGGTCTACGCACCGCCCGCCTCGGGCGCGCCCGGCGACTTCGGCCCGAACCTCGCGCTCGGCCGACCGACGCAGGCGAGCGACTCGTGCAACCCGAACGAATCGCCCGACAAGGCGGTCAACGGCAGCGTGAACGGCGGCAACTCCGACAAGTGGTGCGACAACTCGAGCGAGCACAAGTGGTGGCGCGTTGATCTCGGCCGGCGACAAAGCGTGTCCCGCTTCGTCATCTCGCATGCCGCGGCCGGCGGCGAGACGAGCGACTGGAACACGCGCGACTTCACGATCCAGGTGAGCGACGACGACGCGAGCTGGACCGACGTCGTGACGGTGAAGGGCAACCGCGATTCGATCACGGTGCACGAGATCCGCCCGGTCGACGCGCGCTACGTGCGGCTCGACCTGAGCACAGAGCAGGCCGGCGATGGCTGGGGCTGCCAGCCCTTCGATGCCGCGTCCGGCTGCGGCTTCATCGAAGGAAACGGCGCGCAGTACGTCTGGCTCGTGCCGCACGACATGCAAGGCCTCATCGGCCTGATGGGTGGCCGCGACGCCGCGATCACGCGACTCGATCACCTCTTCACCGAGCTCAACGCGGGCACCAATCGACCCTTCTTCTACATCGGGAACGAGCCTGAGCACGGCACGCCGTGGGTGTATAACTTCGCCGGCGCGCCCGACAAGACACGCGACGTCGTGCGGCGCATCATCGACCAGGAGTTCGACACGACCGCGGGTGGTCTCCCGGGGAACGACGACCTCGGCGCCACCTCCGCGTGGCTGGTGTGGGCCTACCTCGGGCTCTATCCCGCGATCCCCGGCACCGACATCTTCGCGCTGCACGGGCCCTGCGTGCCGGCGGCCAGCGTTCGCCTCGCCAACGGCAAGGAACTCCGGATCGAGACGGAGAACTACGGCGCACCTTACGTCGGGGCGGTCACCCTGAACGACGCTCCGTTGACCCGCGC
>CAZZAH010000615.1:0-2657 GCA_964652115.1 uncultured bacterium
TCCTGTACAGCTTGGCGTGGCCGGCCGGCTACGCGCGGGGGAGAGGGGGAGGTTCCTCGGATAGATCGTGGTGGAGAGCCCCATCTCAGGGTAAGCGTCACCCACGCGGTCACGGCCGGCGGTGGTGAGCTCGACGAAGATCTCGCCCACCTCCTCGGGCTGGGGCACCGGGTTGTCGAGCTCGGTGCCGCTGCCGTTGAACCAGCGGAACGCCAAACCGCCATCCCTGACGCCGTAGGACTGCGCCGTGTTGACCAGGATGTTGCCCGAGGTGTCGGCCACCGCGCGCATGAGGATCGTGTCGTCAGGGTTGTCGGTGTCGGGGTCGCCATCGGCCGAGAGGTAGTAGGTGACGACCTCCGCCCCCGGCTCCTCCGGGATGACGTCGGCGACGAAGACGACGGAGTCGGGGCCAGCGTAAAGGATCGACGGCTGCGTCGGGTCCTTACCGTAGCTCACCTCGCGGAGGTCGCTGCCGAGCGCGTCGAGCCCGACCCGCGCGTTCTGCTGCAGGTCGACCATGATCCGAGAGCGATCGCTGCTCTTCTGACCGGCGAGGAGCATCTGATACATCGCGCTCGCGATGACCCCGGTGATGATCACCACCACCATCATCTCGATCAAGGTGAAGCCGTGCCGCTGGCGCATGTGCATGGTTGACCTCGCTCTCCTCGCGCTCATTCGTTCGAGCCTTCCGCCGACTTGATCGTGACCCGGCCGGTTCGCACCACCGAAAGGGAGCAGGTGTCCCCCTGCGTGCTGAAGATGCGCATCGTGGTCGGAACGTCGTCGTCGTCGATGGTGCCCTGGGTCTGGAACTGGATGTCGTCGTTGGTCGTGCTGCCGTTGATCTCGGCCTCGAAGTCGGCGATGCCTTCCATCTCGTAGGTCTCGTCCGGTTCGGGCGTCCAGGTGGAGTCATTGTCCTGTCGTTCGAAGTAGTAGCTCATCGCCTCGCGATCGATGGTCATGCGGTAGGGCGTGCGGGTCGCCACCGCCTTCTGCCGGGCCCACTGCATGCGCGAGGCCATGGATCGCGCCGCGCCGTCCATCCGATACCATGCGGACCGTTGCGAGAAGCTCGGCGCGGCCGCCGCCATGATGATCCCGATGATCGCCACCACCAGCATCAGCTCGATTAGGTTGAATCCAGCGCGTCCGCCGCGCTCCTGCGCCTGGGTCATCGCGCCTCCATCAGTTCGGAAGGTTGTCCGCCAGGGTCGACTGCACCTCGAAGATCTCGGTCCAGGAGACGTCCTTCCAGAGGTTGAGCGGCACCGGGAAGCAGGGCGGCGGATACTGCGTCATGTCGAGGTCGTAGTTGTATCGGCGCGTCGGTCCGGTCGCCAAGGCGAGCACGCCGCTGTCGTTCCAGGGGAACGCGCTGCCGGTCGCCATCGTGATGATCGGACCGTTGATGTTGAGCACCCAGGTGTTCGCGTCGACGCCCGTTCCCGGCGGCTTGGTCGACTCATCCCAACCCTCTCCCGGCCCCGGATCGTTGTTCACCGGTTGCTCGCCGATGATGCCGTCGAGATCAAGGTCGAGCGGCCCGGCGGCGACCGTGTGTCCGCCGACCGTGCCGAGCCCGCGCCAGTTCGAGGTGCGTGAGAGGAGCGCCGCGTCGATCCGCAACACGCGGCTGACCGCGCCGTCGATCGCGACGTAGCTCTCGGCCACGATGCCGATGTTGACCGGATCGCCCGAGCCGTTCGGGAGCAGGGTCACCGGGTCGTAGCCCTTCTGGCCGGTGATGATGTCGGAGTAGATCGTGACGATGTTGGTGCCGAAGACGGTGACGTTGCTCGCAGAGACGCCGTTCATCGTCCCCTTCACCTTGCCGTCGCCCTGGAAGAAGATGATGCCGTTGAACTCGCTCTCGTGAAGCGGCTGTCCGCTGACCGTGTTGCCCACCGCGACGTTTCGATAGCTCACGATGGTGTCGCCCGGCACGAGCGTCGTGTTGTGCCAATTGAAGAGGTCGAAGCGAAGCACGCCGGCGTCAGGGACCAGGTTGAGCGGGTTCGAGGTGCTGGTGATGTAGATCCCGACCTCGCCGCGTCGCTCGCAGTCGCTTTCCGCCGCCAGCCCGCGCGCCTTGTTCCGGACGTCGGTCCAGTCGAACGAGTTGCTCAGGTCGATGGTGTCGGCGTCGGTGACGTAGCCGCGATAGAACTCGCCGCAGTTCACGTTCGGGATGTCGCCGACCGCGAAGACGTTCTCGAGGAACTGGCAGGGATGGGTGCAGCCGCAGGGGATGTTGAGGTCGCCGCCGGTGTAGACCTCGCCCGAGATGGCGGCGCCGCACTCATAGGTCAGATCGTTGAGCGAGACGAAGCGCGCGAACTTCAAGAAGGAGTCGTGGACGATGTCGACCTTGACGCGCCGCTTCGCCCCTTGGAACCGCCCCTCAGCCACCATCGAGAAGCCGTTCGACTGGTAGGCGGTGACGCCGAAGCCCTTGATGTCGGACGCCTCGGCCACGACCTGATAGCCGCCGCCCCAGCTCAACGAGTCGGTCAGCTCAAAGTCGGGGCGGCCATCTTCGTCGACGTCTTCGAGCGGCGCGGTGCGGTCGACGATGGCGCGCTTCGCCATCGCAATGCCGGTTTCCGCCGCGCCCAGCGCCTGCACCGAGCTTCTTTGGTAGCGCGACA
>CAZZAH010000616.1:0-2646 GCA_964652115.1 uncultured bacterium
GAAGTGCGAGCGCACCCCACGCCGCCCGCGATTTCATGATCGATCCTTGGGCATGCGCACGAGCTTAGCCGACCCGGAGTAGGAGAGCACCTTCGCGGGCACGCCGACCACGACCGCCTTGTCCGGCACATCGAGCACGACGAGGCTGTTGGCGCCGACCACCGCTTCGTTGCCGACCTTGACCGGCCCGGTGATCACCGCGTGCGGGCCGACCCAGACGCGATCGCCGAGCACCGGTGCTTTCACCGTTCCGGCCGCGCCGACCACCACGCCCTGGCCGATGTTGCAGTAGGAGCCGAGCTTCGCCGCCGGGTTGATCCAGATGCCGCCGGTGTGCCCGATGTAGAGCCCCGGGCCGATCCGCGTCGTCGGCATCAGGTGCGTGTCGAGGAGCGTGGAGACCCAGTCGTTCCAAGGCTTCCAGAAGAGCTTGAGGAACATCGCGAGCGGACGCGGCGCCTCCTCGTAGATGTAGTTGCCCATCCGGAAGAGGTAGATGACCCAGAGCTCCTTCACCGAGAGGAAGCGCCGGAACTTGCGGAAGGACGACCAGCGAGGATCGACGTAACGCGCGAAGTCTTCCGGCCAGGCCTCCCGGAAGCGCGGGCGATCAGGACTGCCCATGCCGCCGGATGGCCGCCGCGAGGGTCGCGATCGATTCGAAATCGTCGGGCCCGCCGCTCGCCATGAGGTCGATGCGATAGCGCTGCTGGATGTGGCCGATCAGCTTCATCAATCCCAGAGAATCGATCCGACCGGTGGCGATCAACGCCTCGTTCTCTTCCACCGTCGCGTCCCCGTCCCCCTCGAGCAGTTGCTCGACGATGTACTGCTTGAGCTCGCTTTCGATCGCCACCATGCCTCCTAGACCCGCGAACGCTCTGCCAATGAAACTCGGTCGATCTTACCTGTCGAGGTCCGCGGAAGGGCATCGAGAATCTCGATCTTCTCCGGGACCATGTAGAGCGGCACGTAATCCTTGAGGAATGCGCGAATCGGCCCATCTTCGAGCAGCGCGCCCGACTTGGGCGAGAGGAAGGCATGGAGTCGATGCCCCGCCTCGGGCTCCGGAAGCGCCACCACCGCCGCCTCGGCCACGCCGTCGAAGGCGTGGAGCGCGCTCTCGATCTCGCCCATTTCGACGCGGTAGCCGCGGACCTTCACCATGTGGTCCTTGCGGCCGAGGAAGGTCAGGTTGCCGTCGGTCTCCTCGCGCACGCGATCGCCGGTGTTGTAAAAGAGCCCGTCGCGCAGGGTCCGCGTCTTCTTCGCGGTGAGCTCGGCGTCGTTCCAGTATTCGGTCAGGAGATTGTCGCCGCCGATCCAGAGGTCGCCTTCGGTGCCATGCGTGACCTCGGTGCCGTCCTCGTTCAGGATCACGCCGCGAAGGTTCTCGCACACGCGGCCGATCGGGATCGGCTTCGTCTCGCCGTCGGCGATTTCGCCCACCTCGAAGTAAGTGCAGACATTGGTTTCGGTCGGGCCATAGAGGTTCCAGAGCCGCGCGTGCGGCAAGGCGCGACGAAGCGCGCGGAGGGCGGGGGTCGGAAAGACCTCGCCCGCGAAGAGGATCACACGCGCGCTCGGCCAACCGATGCGCGCGAGCTCGCCCTGCTCGACCATCGAGATGAGCGCCGAAGGGACCGAGTACCAGATCGTCGTGCCCCACTCGCCGACCTTCTTCGCCAGCCAGGGCGCGAGCATCACCTCGGTCGAGCGAAGCAAGCGCACCGACGCGCCGCTGACCAATGTCACGAAGAGGTCGAAGGTCGAGAGGTCGAAGTGGAAGGGCGCGTGGCTCGTCATGCGGTCATCGGGCGTCGGCGTGAAGGTCGCGATCGACCAATCGACGAAGCCGAGCGCGGCGCGATGGCTGAGCACAACCCCCTTGGGCCGGCCGGTCGAGCCCGAGGTGTAGAGGATGTAGGCCGGATCATCGAGGCCGACCGCGATCGGGAAGGCCGCATCGTCGAGCGTGCCCAAGTCCGCTGTGCCGCTCGCACCCGCAGCGAGCGGGCCTTGCCCCTCCTCGAAGGTCAGGCGAAGGCTCGGGAGCTCGCCGCGGATCTCCGCGAGGCTCGGCGCGCGCAGCTTGTCGACCGCGAGTGCCGCGAGCGCGCAGTCGGCCGCGATGTACCGCGCGCGAAGGAGCGGCATCTTGGCGTCGATCGGAACGTAGGCCGCGCCCGCGAGCAGGGTGCCGAGCAGCACACGAAGCGAGCTCGCCGATTTCTCCATCCAGATGCCGACGCGATCGCCCGGTCCAATGCCCGCGTCACGAAGCGCGCGCGCGACCGCAAGCGCGCCGCGAAAGGTCTCCTCGTAGGAGTAGGCGTCGTTCCCGACATAGACCGCCGGCCGCGACGCATGACGCCGCGCCGAATCGAGCAATCGTTGCGAGAGGGTGGCGCCCACTTAGAGCCCCAGGTAAGAGGCGATCAGCTTCCGCTGGATCTCCGACGTGCCGGAGTAGATCCGCCCGCCGATCGCATCGCGATGCTCGCGCTCCATCTCGTACTCCACGGTGTAGCCGTAGCCGCCGAAGATCTGAATCGCGTCGAGCGTCGCGCGCACCTGGGATTCCGAGATGTAGAGCTTGGCCATCGCCGCTTCCATCGGCATCGCCTGGCCATGGTCTTTAGCCCA
>CAZZAH010000617.1:0-1423 GCA_964652115.1 uncultured bacterium
TCGGCTTCGTCATCTTCCTCATCCTGACCGTCATTCAGTTCATCGTGATCACGAAAGGTGCGGAGCGCGTGGCCGAGGTCGCGGCGCGCTTCACCCTGGACGCGATGCCGGGGAAGCAGATGTCGATCGATGCCGATCTCCGCGCGGGCGCGCTCTCGATGGAGGACGCGCGGAAGAAGCGCGCCGGTCTCCAGCGCGAATCGCAGCTCTACGGCGCGATGGACGGAGCGATGAAGTTCGTCAAGGGCGACGCCATCGCCGGCATCATCATCACGCTGATCAACATCGTCGGCGGGCTCGCGATCGGCGTCGCGCAACGCCATATGGAATTGGCGAAGGCGGTGACGACCTACACGCTGCTTACCGTCGGCGACGGGCTCGTGAGCCAGCTCCCCGCGCTCCTCATCTCGATCGCGTCGGGCGTGGTCGTCACCCGCGTCGCCTCCGACGACGAGATGAGCAACCTGGGCCGCGATATCGGCACGCAGATCTTCGCGCAACCGAAGGCGATCGCGATCGTTTCGGTGCTCCTCTTCGTGCTCGCGCTCGTGCCCGGTCTCCCCAAGGTCCCCTTCTTCGTGATGTCGGCGGTGACCGGCTTCCTTGCCTTCGGCCTCATTCGGGCCGAGAAGGCGCAGGCGGCGAAGGAGACCGCCGAGGCTGCGGCCAGCGCGGCCGAGCCCGATGAGCCGCAGCTCTCGCTCGCGGTGCCGATCCTCGTTCAGGTCTCGCAGTCGTTGACCAAGGTGATCGACCGCGACGGCGATGGTGGAAAGGAGCTCCAGGCGCTGATTCCGGAGCTGCGCGACTCGCTCTACTACGAGCTCGGCGTGCTCGTCCCGCCGATCAAGATCCGCGGCAACATGCCTCTGCCCGATGACGCCTTCGGCATTCACCTGAAGGAAGTGCCGGTCGTTCAGGGGAAGATCCCGGCCGACAAGCTGCTGGTGAACGAGGCGGCGGAGAACCTGCTCATCTTTCAGATCGAGGCCGAGGCGGTGACCAACCCAGCGAACGGGATGCCGGCCGCCTGGGTGCCCTCGAGCGCGCGCGAGGTGATCGAGAAGGCGGGAGTGAAGGTCTTCTCGCCGCCCGAGGTCCTGGTGCTTCACCTCGCCGGCTTCCTCAAGAAGTACTCGTGGGAGTTCGTCGGCCTGCAGGAAGTGCAGACCATGCTCGACCACATCAGCCAGGCCTATCCCAAGCTGGTCGAGGAAGTGGTCCCGAAGGTGGTGTCGCTATACCAGCTCACCGAGGTGCTGCAACGGCTCGTGCGCGAGGGCATCTCCGTCCGCGACTTGAAGGGGATCCTGGAAGCGCTGAGCGAGTGGGGCCGCATCGAGAGCGACGCGCTCATGCTCACCGAGCTCGTGCGGAGCAGCATGGGCCGGCAGATCTGCTTCCGTTACGCGCGCGGCGATGG
>CAZZAH010000617.1:1523-2643 GCA_964652115.1 uncultured bacterium
ACGACGCGCTTCGACGAGGCGCTTCATCGTGTCGCCGATCGACGCGGCAGCTGCCTCTGGATCGCCGGTCGCACCGGCTTCGGGAAGACCACGCTGCTTCGCCACCTCGCGTCGCGCGCGGAGGCGACCGGCGCGCTTCTCTTGAGCGGCACCGTCCCTCCAACCGAGACGGAGGACCTGAACTGGTCCGGCATCTTCGCCGACGCGCGCCCCTCGATTCCGCTCGCAAGCGTGGTGAACGCGCTCGATCTCGCCTCGGCCGATCGGCTGCGCGATCTCTTTCCTTGGTTGCCCGCGCCCGAAGATGGCGGCAAGCGCGCGAAGCTCGACGCGCCCGAGCGGCAGAAGGCGCTGACCTCGGCCCTCGCGCGCCTGCTCGAGCGGTTGGCCCAGCGCCTGCCCGTGCTCCTCTTTCTCGACGAGTTCGATCGCGCGGGGAGCATGGTCACGACGCAGCTTCAGACGTTGCTCCACTACTTGGGAAACAGCTCCGTCCTCTTCGTGCTCGCCTCGCAGCCGGGCGAGTCGAGCGCCGCCGCGTTTCGCCAATCGCTGGCGGAGCGGAATCGGTTGATCGAGTACGAGCTTGAGCCGATGCGCCTGAGCGACATCGATGCGATGGTCGCGCCACGCGTGGCCGAGGACGCATGCGCGGCGGTCGCCCGTTGGCTGCATCAGACGACCGGAGGGCATCCGACCTTCGTGCGCGAGGCGATGCAGTCGCTCATCCAGAGCGGCGTGCTTGAGTGGACGGACGGCGGCGCGCGGCTCGAGCTTCGCGGCGATCTCGCGCGCGCGACCGTGCCCGCGACGCTGGAGGAGGTCCTTCGCGGAAGGGTGGCGGGCCTCGAGCCGGAGCTTCGGCGCGCGCTCCGCGCCGTCGCCGCGCTGGGGGAGGAAGCCCCGGTCGAATCGGTCGCGCGACTCACCGAGCAGGAGATCGCGCCGACGCGCCGCCGGCTGGAGCGGCTCGAGGCCGACGGCTTCCTCGAGCGAGGCTCGAGCGCGGAGCGGCCCGACGCGCCGCGCGTGAGCTTCCAGGTGCGCCCGCACTGGCTGGTCGATCTCGCGCTCGCACTCGACGACACACCGAGCGAGGAAGAGCTTCGCCGCCGCGCGG
>CAZZAH010000618.1:0-2638 GCA_964652115.1 uncultured bacterium
TCGGCAGGTAGATGCTGAACGCGACGAAGCCGCCGAAGGTGAGGAAGTAGAGCGCGGCCAGCGCCCAGGCCAACCTCTCCTTCAAGAGAACGGCGAGCAGAGAAGACAGCGGCGCCGCCTGCGCACGGCGAGGCGCGTTCCGCGCGACCAGAAAGAAGAGCGCCCCCCAGACCGCAAGCAGCAGCGCGGTGAGCCGGAAGACCGCGGCCATGCCGATCGCGGCTCCGAGCAGCGGGCCGAGGAAGACGGCCGCCGATTGACCTCCGGTCCCAAGGCCATAGATCCCCAACGCGCCGCCACGCCGTTCCGGCGCGGTCCAGGAGGCGACGAAGGGCACGCCGACCGCGAACGACGAACCAGCTAAGCCGAGGAAGAACCCATTAATCAGGAGCGTCGCGTAGCTCGTCTGCGAAGGGACGAGCGCCACCGCGATCGCGGAGACGCCCATCAGGCTCGCGAAGACGACCCGACCGCCGAATCGATCGGTCAGCACGCCCATCGCGAGCCGCGCGAGCGCTCCCAGGAGCACCGGCACCGCGACGAGCAACGCGGTCTGGGTTGCGCTGAGGTGAAACTGCTCGCGGAAGCGGGGGGCGAAGGCGCTGATCAAACCCCACGCGGCGAAGCAGAGAAAGAAGGAGAGGGTCGCGAGCGAAAGATTCAACCGAGAGGCAGCCGCCTCTGATTGGGTCCCCGGTTCCGCGATCGTCGTCATGTGCGGGTCCTTCCGCGCTCTCGCTCGGCCTCGCGTCCATCGTCGAGTGAAGACCCGGCAACCATACATCGACGAGCCCGTTCGAAGGCGAGGAGATTCTCGTTCGCGACAGAGGGCGGTTCTTCGCGGGCGGCAAATTATTCTGTTCGGTCGGGGCGAAGCCTGCGTTCTTCGGCCGGCGCTCCACGAAAAGATGTGGGAGCGCCTCAGGACCAAGAAGGAGGCTCTCCATGCATAAACCCCGGCACCTCTCGCGCGGCGCGACGCTGTTCGCCGCCGCCTGCATTCTCTCTCTCTGCCACACGACGTCCTCGGCCGCGTTGCCTGCCTACGCCGAGCAATGGCTCCCCGCCAGCAATCCCGAGGAGGTCGAGGTCGATCCGTTCGGCCGCGTCTGGGTCTCGTGCGATGACGACATGGTTCACGTCTACGCGCCGACCGGCGGAGTGGAGCTCTTCTCCTTCGGCGGCACCGGCGGCGGTGACGGTCAGTTCTACACGCCGTACGGCATCGCCTTCGATCCGAGCGGCAACGCCTACATCTGCGATTACGCGGGAGCGCGCCTGCAGAAGTTCGCGAGCGACGGCACCTTTCTGCTCGCGTGGAGCATTCCCAGCACCAATGCCGATCACGTCGCGGTCGACGCCGCGGGCGATGTCTACGTGACGGGCTATACCGACTACTCCGTGCACAAGTACACATCGAATGGCATGCCGTTACTCGACTGGGTCGGTCCGCCTGAGGCGACCAACTCCGGCGTCGTGGTGGTGGGGAATGTCATCTATGTCGTCGAGTGGGATGCGCCGTCGGTCGAGCAGTACGACTTGGACGGCACCTATCTGGGCTCGTTCGACGCATCGACGCTCGGCGGCACCGACATCGAGCTCGACAGCGACGGCCAGCTCTGGGTGTGCGATCACAACCACAACGTCGTCCGCGTCTTCGCGCAAGACGGCACGCCGATCGACATTCTCGGTAGCTATGGATCCGGCCCCGGTGAGTTCTCGCTTCCGATCGGCGTGGCGCAGGGCCTCGATGGATCGATCTACGTCGCCGATTATGGCAACGGGCGCGTGCAGCGATTCGGTGAACCGACCGCGAGCGTCGGTGCGCTCGGCACATCGATCACGCAACCGCAGGTGCTGAGCCTCGCGCCGAATCCTTGCCGCTCTTCGTCGACGCTGACCTATGCGTTGCCGGAGAACGACGAGGTCGCGGTGACGCTGCATGACGTCTCCGGACGATTGGTGTCGACGCTTACGAGCGGCCACGGTATCGCCGGAGTGCACACGCTGAGCCTCGCGCCGCGCGCGGCGGATGGCCGGCCGCTCGGGGCAGGCACCTACTTCGTGCGCGTAGCGGGTGCGCGCGGCGAAAGCAACGCGCGGCTCGTCGTCGTCAGGTGATCATGGCTCGTGCTCACCTGAGCACGAGCATCTTCTGCACCTGCTCGACCCCGTTGGCCGAAAGTCGGATGAAGTAGACGCCCGCCGGCACCAAGGCGCCAGAGTCATCACGGCGATCCCAGACAAGCTCGCGGCGGCCCGCGCCGACCAGCCCGCGCTCGAGCATGCGCACGCGACGGCCGCCGGCGGAGAAGAGCGCGAGATCGACCGGCGACTCGGCCGGCAGCTCGTAGGCGATGCTCGCGCGATCCGACGTCGGGTTCGGATGCACCGGCAAGAGGCGCATCGCGACGGGCACGACCGAAGCGGGCGGCGAGGTCACGTCGACCGTCGCGCAGCAGGCGAAGCCGGGTCCATCGAAGCCGAGCGCGCCGAGGCAGACGATCGGATCGAGCCGCGCCGGGATGCTGTCGTCGGCGAAGCTCGCGCCTTGCACAGGATGCGGGATCACGCTGAAGAGCGAAGGCGTCCCCGGGTTCCGGTTGTAGCCGGCGAACCAGTAGACCTCGTTGAGCTC
>CAZZAH010000619.1:0-2634 GCA_964652115.1 uncultured bacterium
GCGATGATCAGCGTCCGCTCGAACTGGCCCATGTTCTCCGCGTTGATGCGGAAGTAGGCCTGAAGCGGGATCTCGACCTTCACGCCCGGCGGCACATAGATGAACGAGCCGCCCGACCAGACCGCGGTGTTGAGCGCGGCGAACTTGTTGTCGGCCGGCGGAATGATGGTGCCGAAGTACTTCTGCACGATCTCGGGGTATTCGCGCAGAGCCGAGTCCATGTCGAGGAAGATGACGCCGAGCTTGGTCAGATCGTCACGAATCGAGTGATAGACCACCTCGGACTCGTACTGCGCGGAGACGCCGCCCAAGAACTTCTGCTCCGCCTCGGGAATGCCAAGCCGATCGAAGGTCTTCTTGATGTAGGCGGGGACGTCATCCCAGCTCTTGCCCTGGAGCTCCATCGGGCGGATGTAGTAGTAGATGTCGTCGAAGTCGATCGAGTTGAGGATGTCCTGATCGCCCCACTTCGGCATCGGCTTGGCGAGGAAGGTATCGAGCGACGCGTGACGAAGCGCCCGCATCCAATCGGGCTCCTTCTTCATCCGCGACATCATCTCGACCACTTCGTGGGAGATGCCCTTCGCGCCCTTGTGAAAGTATTCCTCGGGGTCGCTGAAGCCGTAGCGGGTGGCGTAGTCGTCACCGATGTGAACGTCGGACTTCTTCGGCTTATCCCCGCTCCCACCGATCGGGTTGGGGGCGCGTTCGTCTTGCCGGGTCGCCATCCTAGGCCTCCTTCGTCGCGAAGACTTCACGCTCGAGCCACTCGTAGCCGCGCTCTTCGAGCTCGAGCGCCAACTCCGGGCCACCGGTTCTGACGATGCGTCCGTCCATGAAGACGTGCACCGTGTCGGGCTTCACGTAGGTCAACAGTCGCTGGTAGTGCGTGACGAGGAGCACGCCGGTCTCCGGCCCCGCGATCCTCACGATTCCTTCGGCCACCGTGCGAAGCGCGTCGATGTCGAGGCCCGAGTCGGTCTCGTCGAGCAGCATGACCGAAGGCTTGAGGAGGGCCATCTGCAGGATCTCGACCCGCTTCTTCTCGCCGCCGGAGAAGCCCTCGTTGAGGTAGCGGCCGGCGAAGGCCTTGTCGATCTCGAGCGCCGCCATCTCCGCCATCAGCTCCTTGCGGAAGTCCTTGATCGGCACTTCGGTGGCGCGACGCGCGTTGACCGCGCTCCGAAGGAAGTTCGCCACCGACACACCCGGAATCGCCACCGGATACTGGAACGCGAGGAAGAGCCCCTTCCGCGCCTTCTCGTCGGCGGGTAGATGGGTGATGTCCTCGCCCTGATACCAGATGGTGCCGGCGGTGATGGTGTAGTTCGGATGCCCCATGACCGCGTTGGCGAGGGTGCTCTTGCCCGAGCCGTTCGGCCCCATCAGCGCGGCCTTCTCGCCGCGTTCCAGGATGAGGTTCACCCCCTTGACCACGCCCTTCCCCGCCACCTCGATGTGGAGATTCTCGCAGGCGAAGAGCGCCTCTCGTGGATCAACGTGTCTCTGATTCATCCTCGTCCTTCCTTCCACGCGCCTCGTCGTGGTCCCAGCGCATCGCGCGGACCGCATGGGGGGCGGCTATACCTCTTGCGTCTCCGTCTGGTGCTGCGGCCGAAGCGGCCATCTCGGCGCGCAGGTCACGCCCGCGGGCGAGAGCCCTCGCTCCTGCAGCGCGCGAAGTCGATCGCCCGTGAGCCGCTCACCGCCCAGCATGTCGGCCAGCGTCACATTGCCGAGCAGCTGGTCGATCACCGCGTCGAGCGCGGCCCAGAGCGAACGGATCGAGCATCCCGTGTTGTGGACGCAGACCTCATGAACGCCGTTGAACCGCTCGCACCCGACGCTCTCCCACGTCGGTCCGCCGAGCGCGTGCATCACCGACGCGACGGCGATTCCACTCGGTGGCCCCGACAGCGAGTAACCACCAGTGCGGCCGCGCACTGCTTGCACCAGACCTGCCTGCTTCAGCAGACCCAGAAGCTTGGCAATGTACGCGGCCGAGAGCCCTTCGCGCTGCGCTAGTTCGGGAATGGTGAGCGAGCCGTCCGGCCCTTCGCGGGCCAACTGGACCATGCAACGGAGGCCGTATTCGTCGAGCGGACTGATCTTCATGGTGCCTCGGATCCCGGCGCCTGCCCTGGGGGATCCTATCCGGGGAACGGCCCCGGCCATCCGCCGGGATTCCCCTGGAAGAAAACCTTGGTGACGGGATCGGGCCGGCAGCCGGGGACCCGGCCCAATCCGCGTCTGGGCTCAGAATCGGCGAATCTGTACAAATCTGTAAAGTATTTTCTTGGGCCGCCCGGAAGTTTGGGACTCGATCGTCGCGTTCGCGGCGATGGGCAGGCGTTGCCGGCGGGGACCGGCGTCTAGGTCGATGCTGTTCGGAGGCTTGGCTTCAGGACAGCCCCGTCGGAAGGTCGGAGGAAAAGGCCAAAAGAGTGCCGGTCGGCGACCGATAGGAGGGAGTCGGTGATGCTGGACGGTAGCTCAACGGTGGAGCAGCTGACTGTTAATCAGCTGGTTGGAGGTTCGAGTCCTCCCCGTCCAGCCAAACTTTCTGCAGCAATACAGCTCGGCCCTGTGCAGGCCCCCCGAATCGCGCTTTCACCGGTCCCCGCCACCCTCGAA
>CAZZAH010000620.1:0-2628 GCA_964652115.1 uncultured bacterium
GACATGTGCGACTTCGCGGTCGGCCAGTCGCGCATGCTCTACGGCCTCCAGATGCACTCCGAGCGTTCCGCGCATCGCATGTTCGAGCAGTGGCATCCGCTCGGCGTGGTCGGCCTCATCACCTCGTTCAACTTCCCGATCGCGGTGTGGGCGTGGAATAGCTGCCTGGCCGCGATCTGCGGCGACTCGGTGCTGTGGAAGCCCTCCTCGCAGACGCCGCTGACGGCAGTCGCGGTGCAGAAGATCGCGGGTCGGCTCTGCAAGGAGCATGGCGTGCCGCCCATCTTCACCCTCGCGGTCGGCAAGGGCTCGACGGTGGGAGAAAAGCTGGTCAGCGACAAGCGCGTGCCCTTGATCAGCGCGACCGCGTCGTGTGACATGGGCCGCCGCGTGAATCGCGTGATGGCCGATCACCTCGGACGTCGCGCGCTGCTCGAGCTCGGCGGCAACAACGCGGTCATCGTGATGGATGACGCCGACCTCACGCTCGCCACGCGCGCGATTCTCTTCGGCGCGGTCGGCACCGCCGGACAGCGCTGCACCTCGACCCGCCGCGTCTTCCTCCACAAGAAGATCGCGGGCGAGTTCACCGAGCGCCTGCTCAAGGCCTACAAGCAGATCACGATCGGCGATCCGCTCGAGCCCGGCATCCTGATGGGCCCGCTGGTCGATCAGTCGGCGGTCGACATCATGATGAAGGCGATCGAGGAGGTGAAGAAGGAAGGCGGCGAGATCCTGACCGGCGGCAAGCGCGTCGATCGCCCCGGCTTCTACGTCGAGCCGACCATCGTGAAGGTGCGCCCCGAGGTGAAGATCATGCGCGAGGAGACCTTCGCGCCGGTCCTCTACCTGGTCGAGGTCGAGAGCCTCGAGCAGGCGATCGAGTGCCAGAACAGCGTCGATCAGGGCCTGTCGTCCGGCATCTTCACGCGCAATCTGCAAGCGGCCGAGACCTTCCTCTCGCCGCGCGGCTCGGACTGCGGCATCGCCAACGTGAACATCGGCACATCGGGCGCGGAGATCGGCGGCGCCTTCGGCGGCGAGAAGGACACGGGCGGCGGACGCGAGTCGGGCTCGGATTCCTGGAAGATCTACATGCGGCGTCAGACCTGCACGATCAACTACTCGAACGATCTGCCGCTGGCCCAGGGCATCAAGTTCGGAGACTAGAAACGCCTCGGGCATCCCGCGGCATCGAACGGCCGCCGGTCGTCCGGCGGAAAAGGAGCGATCAGTGCAGAAGATCAACGATGGAAACTTCGCGGAGATCGTCGGGGGCGCGACCCTTCCTGTGGTGCTCGACTTCGGCGCGACCTGGTGCGGTCCGTGCAAGAAGCTCGAGCCGATCATCGAGGAGCTTTCGAAGGAGCTCGAGGGGAAGGCGATCTTCGCCAAGGTCGACATCGACGAGGCACAGAGCACCGCGCAGAAGTTCGGCGTGATGAGCGTGCCGACGGTCGTCTTCCTTCGCGCGGGGGAGCCGGTGTACAAGTTCGTCGGCCTCATGCCGAAGAACAAGATCCAGCAGCTGCTCGATCAGCATCTGCAGCTCGCCTAGCGAGCAGCATCTCCGGCTCGCGTAGCGAGCAGTAGACTCTCGCTCAAGCTAGCCTGTAACGAGGGTCGGCCGCCTGGCCGGCCCTTCTTCATTCCCGCGTTTACGGCTCGAGCGTGAGGATCCAAAGCTCGGAGCGGCCGGTTCCGTCGGAGACGAAGACAATCTCCGACCCATCCGGCGACCAGCTTGGGCTGCGATCCCCCGCGCCGCCGAACGTAAGCTGCACGGCGTCCACTCCGTCACTCGAGACCCGCCACAGATCTCCTCTCGAATGCCGGCTCGTGGTGTACGCGAGGAAGCGCGCATCGCGCGACCAGGCAGGTTCGACTTCTTGGTGGGTGCCTTGCGTGAGGCGAATCGGATCTCCGCCCTCTGCCGGCACGCGCCACAGAAACGTGGCTTGGCCCTGTCCCCGCTCCGACGCGAAGACGATCGAAAAGCCGTCAGGCGAGAAGCGTGGGCTCCACTCGTTGACGAAGAACGGCGTGGTCAAGCGCGTCGCGCTGCTGCCTCCGACCGGAATCGTGAAGACCCAGGCCTGGATCGATGCGGCGAAGGGCCAGTCGCCCGCGCCGAACGCGATCTGGGTGCCGTCGGGCGACCAATCGAGCTGATAGACCTCCCACTCGAGCGAGCAGACTCGCTCCGGCGTAGCGCCTGGGCTCGGCTCGATCGACCAGATGCCCGGGCTGTGCGAGAAGTAACCGGAGAACGCGATCCGAGCTCCGTCGGGTGACCAGGCGGGATAGTATCCATCGCCGTCATCGGGAGTATGCGGGTAGGTGCGCCTCCGGCCACATCGACCAGGTAGATTCCGCTGTGCCCCGATGCGCTCTTCGCATCGAACGCGATCCTCAGTCCGTCGGGCGACCACGCGGGATGTCCTACGTTTCGAAGCTCGGCATCGAGTGGGAATAGGCGCGTGAGCATGCGGCACGCGCGGGGCTGGTTCGAGAGCGCGGACCAGTTCGGCCATGCGTCCGCGGTTCTGAGCGCGAAGTAGAACCAGTGATGTTTCGGCAGGCCCGGGACGCTCAGCGACTCGCGCGATCCGCTTGCGGCGGGGAGCA
>CAZZAH010000621.1:0-2614 GCA_964652115.1 uncultured bacterium
CGTCCCGAAGAGCTGGAGCGGCTTGGTGCCGAGGCTGGTGGCCGCGCCCGGGGTAATCGCCACGCTCTGGCTGTGGTAGCCGAGCGCCAGGCCCATTAGGACCAGGTCGATGTGCGAGCCCCCCTGGCCGCCGTACTTCTCCTCTACCGTCAGGCCGAAGAGTCCGAGCTCCCCCATCGCCGCGATAGCATCGTCGGGAACGAGGGAGTGGCTGCGCTCCCAGCGGAGCAGGTTGGGGGCGATGCCGCGATCGCCGAAGTCGCAGATCGCTCGGTAAAAGTCGAAGCGCTCCTCCTCGAGCAGCGGCTTCAGGTACTCGTCCATCCTGCGGGCCATTCGATCCTCCGTTCGCCTGTGACCACGCCCGGGGGACGAGGCACTCGGGCCGCATTCTAGCCAAGGCGAGGCGGAAGCGGAACGGCGGAGCGAGCCTAGCTCGCGCTTTGCGCGAGGCGGCGGCAGTAGGCTTCGAACGCGTCGACGGCGTGGAAGACGTTCACGCCGGGGAGCTCCTCCGCTCCCGCTCCTCCCGCGAAGAGCTGGATGCGCTTCGGCAGGGTGTCGCGCAGCCGACGGAGCTGGTCCGTCATGGCGGGACCACGCGTGAAGCTGGAGATACCGATCCCGACCGCGTTCGCGCCGGCCGCCTTGACCGCCACGGCGAGATCCTCCGCCGGTACCTCGGTCCCGAGCATCGTGACCCGGCACCCGCAGCTCGAGGCGATCACCGCCGCGATCTCGATTCCGAATCGGTGCCCCTCGCCCGGAAGGGTGGCGAAAAGCGCATGCGATCCATTGGCGCGGTCGTCCAAGGGGATGCGCGCCACGCGCAGAAAATCAGTGAGCTGCTCGGAGAAGAAGTGCTCCTCCGAGACGCGGACGGTGCCGCGCTCCCAGGCAGCGCCCAGCTCCCGAACGAAGGGGAGGGCGAACTGCGAGCAGAACTCGATCGGCCCGAGGCGCACCCACAGCGTGTGGAATCTCCGTTGAAGCGTCGAGGAGTCGAGTCGAGGCAGCGCCGCGAAGGTCGCGTCGAACTCGTCCTGCATCGATTCGACGAGTGTCGGTCGATGCCTTGCTCCGCTCCGCGGCACGGTCGGAAGCGATTGGACCAGCGAATCGAGCTGATCCTCGCTGGCCGAAACCGCTTCGCGCGCGCGCACACCCATCGCGAGGGTGGTGGCAATCCGCCGGAGTCGCTCGACGTCGGCGACGGAGTAGACGCGATGTCCCGAATCTCGTCGCGCCGGCACCGGGAATCCGTACCGACGCTCCCAAGTTCGGAGCGTGTCGATCGGAATCGCCGTCGCCCTGGAGAGCGCTCCGATGCTCAGCCTGCCGCCTGACGCCTCTCGATCTTTCGTGTCTAGGTCCTGATTACGGTCATCGTGATCCATCCGCGATTTCTCTTTTCTGAGAGAGTTGGCCCCAACCGCGGTTACGTGTCATGAGCGGAGATTCTAAACCGATCCCCGTCGTGATTACGAGAAACTCTTGATTCGATGAGTCTACGCGCCCCGTCATCGGCCCTCCGGGAGAATCCAGGTGCGAGGTCGTGACGGGTCTGCTTCTATCACTCCGCCCCGGGTCGGACCCCGATCGGGGGTTGGAGGGGCTGCTTGCTCATTCGTCCGCCGACATTTGCCAGGGGCGGGATGGTCGCCGCGTCCGAGCCCTTGGCCGCCGCCGCCGGCCTCGAGATGCTACGCAGAGGCGGCCACGCTGTCGATGCAGCGATCGCCGCCGGGGCGGTTCTCTCGGTGATCGAGCCGTCCGCCAGTGGGCTCGGCGGAGATGCCTTCCTACTGATCGCGGCCGGCGGGCGAGTCGAAGCGCTGAACGGAAGCGGGGCCGCGCCGGCGGATTTGGACCGGTCACGGTTCGCCGGGCTGACCAAGGTCCCGATCCTGGGCGCGCTCTCGGCCACCGTTCCTGGGGCACCCGGGGCTTGGGCTTCCGCCCACGAGCGATGGGGTCGCCTCCCCTGGTCCGACCTCTGGTCCGCCGCGGTCACCCTCGCGGCATTGGGCTTTCCGGTCTCGCTCAAGCTGGCCCGCTCGATCCGGCTTCACCGCCAGGTCGTCGCGGCCGACCCCGGGCTTCGTTCCCTCTACCTCGCGCCGGACGGCCGCCCGCTCGACCCTGGAGAGCTCTGTCGGCCGACGGCCCTGGCCGAGACCCTGACGACGATCTCGCGTGAGGGGGTCAACCCCTTCTATCGCGGCCCGATCGGCGATCGGCTAGCTCGCGGAGCCCAGGCGGCCGGGGGCGCCATCGCCGCTCCGGACCTCGCGGCCCACGTCTCCGAGTGGACGACGCCCTATCCGCTTCGGCTCGAAGACAATGCCCTGGGCTCCCTTACGGTCCACGAGCAGCCGCTGCCGTCGCAGGGGGTCCTGCTCCTCTTCATGCTCGGCCTGCTCGACGCGGCCGATCGGCGCGTGCCGGCGACCCGGCCGTGGGAAGAGCTCCATCGTCAGGTGGAGGCGAAGAAGGTCGCCTTCGCGATCAAGGAGATGCTCCTCTCCGATCCTCGAACGCTCCCCTTCGACGCGCGGGAGATGGTGACCGAGCTCCTCGCGCCGGGGACGCTCGAAGCGATGTCGACCCTGCT
>CAZZAH010000622.1:0-2612 GCA_964652115.1 uncultured bacterium
AGACGGAGGAGCGGCTCGTGCTGCTCGGGCTCCACACGGTGGGCGATCTCGCCGATTGCGAACCGGCGCGGCTCGAGCGGCACTTCGGCGAGCACGGGCGTCATCTGGCCGAGCTCGCGCGCGGGCGGGATCCGCGGACCGTCATCCCCGATTGGGACGCCAAGTCATACAGCCACGAGCAGACCTTCGCGCGCGACGTGGAAGATGTCGACGCGCTCGAGGCGATTCTCCTCGATCAGTCGATGCGGGTGGCGCGGCGGCTGCGGCAAGACGGCGTGACCGGTCGTGTTGTACAGCTCAAGCTTCGTTTCTCCGACTTTCACACCATCACGCGGCAGGCGACGTTGTCGCGCCCGACGCTCGACGCGGATGAGCTCTATCGACGCGGACGCGAGCTGCTCGCGGCCGCGCTCGAGCTCGACGCCGAAGGGCGACCGGTCCGCTTGATCGGCATCGGCGCGCACGGCATCCGGCCGGCAGAGGAAGAAGCGCTCGATCTCTTCCTTCCCTCGGTGAACGATTCCAAGAGCCGGAAGCTCGCCGACGTGATCGACCGCATCGAGGATCGCTTCGGCCGCGGCAAGGTCACGCGCGCGAAGATCCTCGGCGCCGAGGGGATCGAGGGGATCGAGGGGACCGGCACGCCGGGCGATCGGGATCTCGAACGCTAGTCGTTCCGCGGTCCGGTCAAAGGAGCGCGAACTTGCGCGTCAGCCGGATGTCGCCCACCTCGAGCCGCGCGAAGTAGATCCCGCGCGGCACCGACGCGCCGCCATCGGATCGCGCATCCCACGACACGCTATACGCGCCCGCCGCCTCGAAGCCCGAGACGAGGCTTCGAACGCGCCTCCCCTGCGCGTCGTGAATCGTGAGCAGTACGATGCCCGGCTCGGTCAGCGCATAGGGGAGCGTGACGCTCGCCTCTCCCGCGCGCGATCGCACGGGATAGAGCTCGACCCGCGGTGGAGCGGATTCGGCGTCGATCGCGGAGGGACCGGCGACGCGCCGCAGCCCGAAGTCATCGACCGCGCCTTCGACCAGCGACTCCGCGCCGCTGTCACAGCAGAGGAAGCGAAAGCGCATCTGGTCGGTCAAGGGCAGGTACTCGGCGAGGTGAACCTCGATCTGAGTCCAGTGATTCTCCATGCCGGCTGCGATGTCGACCAAGGTCCAGCTCTCGCCGCCGTCATTGCTGGCAGAGAAGGCGAGGTAACCGCTCTGCGTCACGGCGAGCGCGAACCAGCGCCAGTACGATGCGATCACATCCGAGTGCGCCGAGAGATCGAAGATCGGGCTCAGCAGGGTGACGCAGCCGTTGTCGACGTCGGAGCTCTCCGCCGGTACTCCCTCCCCGCCGGCCCCGGTGACGAAGCACTGCGTCCCCGGCGCGCTCGAGTGATCGTCGGCCGGCTCGATCTGCTCCCCGCCCGACTGCGTGCCGACGGGATCGAGTCGCGCCCACCGGCCTTCGTTCGAGTCGGTGTCGCGGGCGAGGGTCCATCCGGCCTCGCGCTCCGCCTCGTCGAAGAAGAGGAAGTCCCCGCGGATGCGGTAGAGCTGGCCGGGCGCGCCTGCGGGATCAACGCTCTGGTTCGAGGCCCCGTCGATCGCGCGGAGATAGAGCTCGATCTGCGCGCCCGGAGACTGCGGCGGAAGGATGGCGCGATAGGTCTCCGGTCCGATCAGGATCATGCTCGCGTTCTGCCAGCTGCCCCCGTTCACGCGATAGATCGTCGTGCAAGAAAGCGGCGAGACATCGTGCACCATCGCGTCGATCGGAATCGGCAGGCCGGGATCGAAGACGCCGCCGGCAAAGGAAACCTCGGCGAAGGCCGGCGCCACCGCGTCGATCAGCCCGAAGTTACGCACGGTCGATTGCCCTGCGAGAATCGGGACGTTCGAAGCGGTTTGCGTCAGGAACAGCGGATGGGAAGCTTCAACGTTATACAGACCGGCAACGACCGTTCGCGCGTAGAAGCCGTTGGCGTCGGTGTGGCACAAGCGATACAGCGGCAGTAGCGCCACGGTCGCTCCCGCGATCGGGGATCCACCGCCGGACGCGTTGGTGACATGGCCCGAGAGGGTGCCGAGCTCGGTCGACGCGGCGAGCGTGACCGCGGCGAAGGCATCGATGAAGCCCCACCCGTAGTTGTTGTCCTCTCCGACCGGCCCTTCGTCGCGGGTCGATTGAAGGAGGATCTCCTTCGCGGTTTCGACATCGAGGTCGGGGTTGATCTGCCGAATCAGCGCCAAAACGCCGGCGGCGTGCGGTCCCGCCATCGAGGTGCCGGACGCGAGCAGATAGCCGTTGCCGGGCACGCAGGAGTAGACGTCGACGCCGGGCGCCACGACCTCGGGCTTCAAGCGCAGCCCGGTAGGGACATCGCACCGGGTCGGCCCGCGACTCGAGAAGTCGGCGATCGGATAGGGGAAGTTGAAGTGCGTTGCGTCGACCGCGCCGATGGCGAAGGAGCTCGTGCCGGAGATCGCTCGATCGGCCGGGCTCATGATCGTGCTGGGTCCGGACCCCTCGTTGCCGGCCGAGTAGGTCAACGCCACGCCCGCCGCCTCGAGCTAGTCGATCGCTTCGCCCAAGCCAGACGCGCAATCGC
>CAZZAH010000623.1:0-2608 GCA_964652115.1 uncultured bacterium
CCACCACGACCGCGCATGGAGAGGTCAGGACCACGGTCAACGCCGGCCTCGTCTCGGGCACGATCGAGGTCAGGGCCACCGCCGGCGCGCTCGCGGTCGAGCCGATCCGCATCGTGATTCACGGCGGGCTGCCCGATCCGTCGCACTTCTCGCTTTCGTTCGAGCGCCTGAACATCGCGGGGTTGGTCTACGACGGCCTGCGCGACGGCGTGACCGCGCGCATCGCCGATCTTCACGGCAACCCCGTACCCGATTCGACCGCGGTGTGGTTCAACTCCGCCTTCGGCATCGTGCAAGGCAGCGCCGAGACCAACGAGTTCGGAGAGGCGACTGTGCAGCACGTGACGGCCGGACCGCGTCCGCGGATTCCGGGCGGCGACGGCCTCGTGCGGATCTGCGCGCAGACGATTTCGCGCGACGATGACGCCATCACCGTGTGCGGCGATCTGCTCTGGTCAGGCCCGACCATCGTCGAGGTGACGGAGCCCGCGACCTTCGATGTACCGAACGGCGGCTCGATCGGCATCAGCTTCCGCGTGCGCGACGCGAACGGGAATCCGTTGACCGGAGGGACCACCATCACGGTGAGCTCTTCGGCGGGCGAGGTCGCGGGGGACATCAACCTCGTGCTACCGGACACGCAGAGCGAGGACTACACCAACTTCCGCTGCGTGCTTTCGGATGAGGCGCCGGAGGAGAACACGACGCGCTCGGTCACGGTCACGATCGATGTCGAGAGCGAGAACGGCAACCGTTCGACCAGCATCACGGGGACGCTGCACTAGAGCGCATCACGGATCATCGTGCGGGTTCAGTTCGCCACTCACAGGTCGGCTGCACCTGGCCCCGGTCGCGAGGAGGGGTCGGGTCTTTTGCTCATCACGTTGAGTAGTTTTGCTCAGTGTATTGAGCAAAGGCGAAAGGGTCTCGGCTCGGAGTACGCAAGCCGGGTTCGTCGGACTCCTCGATTACGATGACCGGGACCGAGCGATCAGCCTCGCCGAATCACGCGCCGACGGCCAGGGCCATCCGCCGCCGATTGCGGCGACGATTTGTTCCGGCTGCAGAACTACTTGGAGCAGGTGCCGCGGTCCCGGAAGGCGATCGCACTACCCGATGGCTCGGAAAAGCGGTTCCGCCTCTACTACCCCCACTCGCTCCGCGCCACGACGGCAATGTTGCTCCTCAAGAGCGGAGCCCCTCGAGGAGGTGCAACTCCTCTTGGGGCACAAGAATCCCCAGACGACCCAGATCCGCGACAAGCGGGTTCGGCGGACGTCAGAGAGTGCGAGTCACAAGGTGCCGTTCTGAGGCCTGGCATGGTCCAGCGGAATGGCTCACTCTCGTCCCCCCCTACCTGTGCCTGCGTACCGCGCCTTCAGCTTGCCCCACGTGACGTGCGTCACAGCAGAGACTGTGCATCCTTCGCCCAACGCACCAATCAGCTCGCAATCCGGATTTGGCGTGTAATTCCCTGGCAGACAGGGTGAGCTCGCTTTCACTCGCAAGTCGCCTCCCGCCGGATCACAGAACAGCGGATCCGCAACCTCCCCACCGGACGCTTCGCACCACAGCGACGGCCCGGCATTCCCCCCCTCGTTGTTCCAAAACAAGCAGCACTGGTTTGAGACATTGCCGTCGCAGAACAGTCCGAGGCCCCCTACGGTCTCAGCGAAGACGCACCGGCCGACCGGGGCATCTCCCCCGTAGCTCAGGACGTGCAGGGCTGCGCCTCCCGCGGACAGCACACGGTTGCGGTAGAACGTGCAGTTCTCGATGCTGCCATCCTCCGGTCCCCCGTTTCCGAGTACTATCCAGATTGCAGCTCCGTCCGGCGCTTCATTGCCGACAAACGTGCAGAACGCGATGTGAGCCCAGGCACCGGCGTATAGTGCTCCAGCGTTGTCTGTCGAACTGTTCTCGCGGAATTCGCACCGCAGAACCTCCGCCGGTCCGAACACCGTCAATGCGCTGCCATACGTTGTTGTTGATGACCCGTTCCCTGTAAACACGCAATCTTCAACCCTGGATGCCCCATCGACAGGGTCTCCGATCTCGACGGCTTTGTAGCTTACATCCACGAACTCACAGCCAATGATTGCCATCGCCTTCTCAGAGACGACAGCGGACTCCCCACCCTCAAACCGTATGTCCTCAATGACCACGTTTGGGCTGCCCTGAAAGAACAATCGATGGGATACGAGCGTGACGTCAGGAACCCGATTCCTCGACCCTCGAATAACCAGTGGTTTGCTTCGAATCCAAATAAACGGCTTGGGAGGGAATCCTTGATCTACTTCATATCGCCCCGGCTCGATCTGAATCGTGTCGCCTGCCGCAGCTAGGCGACACGCGGTGGCCAGGGAGTCAACATCGCCGCCGCTGTGGGCCATCGTCCACGTGCGTGCGCGGGCTGGGGACCCAACACCAAGCACCATGATGGCTGCCACCACCGCCACTCCGCTCACCAAGTGTAACCTCATCGCACCAGTACTCCGCGTCGTCACGGAGGCCTTGGTGCTGCAGCCGCTTTCACCGCGTCTCATCCTGTCGCTCCTCCCGAACCGGAGCGCCCGGCGCGCCCCGCGGGGCCACACCGGGCACTCCT
>CAZZAH010000624.1:0-2606 GCA_964652115.1 uncultured bacterium
AGTCCGGCCCGCGGATGGTACTCAAGCCGCTCGCGCGGATCCACGACCGCGAGCGAGGCCGAGTTGACCGCGGGGGGTCGGGTTGCTAGCGTCCGGCCATGCGAAACGACCGGTTCACGCGCGCCCTTTCCCGCGAACTTTGGCGGGACTGAATGCGGCGGCCGGCTTTCACGCGGGCGCTGCTCGCCCCTGCCGCGGTCCTTCCGTACCTGAACTGCCTCGGCAATCAGCTCGTCTTCGACGACAACTTCCTGGTGGCGAAGCATCCCGCATTGGTCGCGCCGGTCCGGTCACGCCGACGCTCTGGAGCGAAGCCGTTCGCTTAGCGCCGCGCTCGCGAGCAAAGCGCGCTAGCGCCGACGGGCCGACTCGATCGGTCGCTCCCCCGCGCGTCAGCGGAGGAGCAGCAGACGCGAGCTCACGCGTTCCGACCCAGCCACCAATCGAACGAAGTACATGCCGCCCGGGGAGGTCACGCCGGAGTTGTCGGAACCGTCCCAGCTCAGCTCGTGCGCTCCCGGCGTCTGCTCGTCGTGTATAAGCCTTCGTACCAATCTCCCCGAAGCATCGAAGACGTCCAGGCTGACCGCTCGCGGTTGGCGACCCGGGACGACGAATCCGATCTTCGTCGCGCCGCGGGAGGGATTCGGCCGGACCGTCGTCGATGCGCTCAGGACGAGCTCCGCCTCGCCTGACGGATCGATGGCCGATGTTTCGCCGCAGCCCACGGCCCAGGCACCAACCCGGCCGCGTTCCGGATCCGCCCCCTCCCCGCAAGGCGACGACGAATCGAGGTGGTAGTCCCGTGTCGCGCGGTTACAGAAGAGGGGGTCCGCGCTGAAGTTCGCGTTGATCTGCGATTGGCCGGCCAAGCAACTGGGCCAGTCGCCGCCCTGGTTGCCGAAGATGTCGCACGCTTCCGCTGTCGCGGTGATCGTTCCGCAGCGAATCGCGCCGCCCGCTGTCCCGTACGACAGAATCGACTTCCGCAACGTGAGCGTGCCGGCAACAGCTTCGCAGTAGAGCGCCGATCCGCTCTGGCTGCTGTTGTCCGAGATCGTCGACTCCTCGATCACCGCAGTACCGCCGTCGATGTAGAACGCGCCACCCTTGGGCGATTGGTTGCCGGCGAAGGTACAGCGCTTTGCCCCAAGTTCGGCGAACTCCACGCAGAGCGCGCCGCCTCGAGCCGAGCTGTTATCGGTGAAGACGCAATCCTCGAGCTCGATCACCGTATCGTTGAACTGGATCGCGCCGCCGCCAGTGGCGGCGTGATTCCCTTCGAAGCGGCATCTACGAAGCGTGATCTTGCTGCCATTCGTGTGGATCGCGCCGCCGGCATACGTTCTCGTGTGGTTATTCCTGAAGACGCAATCCTCGGCGAGCAGTGTTCCGCCCGCACCAACGGCGCCCGCGCTCCACTCCGCCGAGCAGCCTTCGAAGACGCAGTTTCGAAGCACGAACGCGGACTCGCCCTGCGCGGTGATGGCCCCGCCTGACGCGTCGAACTCAAGGTCCTGGCCCGTATAGCCGCCGATCACCTTGATCCCTTCGATGACGGGACCCGCGTCCTCAGAGGAGCCGAGCAAGAAGGCCCGATGGCTTTCCGAGGCACTCCCTTCGCAGTCGATCACGCAGGAATCCGGCTTCCCCGACCTCGAACGGATGGTGAGGTAGGTGTCGTTGAGCTTGATGTCACGGTTGCCAGCCCCGCGATAGACGCCATTCTCGAGCTCGATGATGCTCTTCGGCGCGGCGAGGTATATGGCATCTTGGATCGTCGGCAGATCGCCCGATCCATCCGGACGAATCACGAAGGTTCGAGCCACCGGGCAAGGCGCGGCGCCGGCGGCACCGAACCCGAGCGAGCCGTAAGCGGCGATTCCATCCAGGTGAGTGGGAACGTGATCGTCGCCGAAATGTCCGCCGTTCACCGGATGCGCGGTCAGCTCGAAGGTCGGCAGGTCGGCGAGCGAAGCCAAGTAGCCGGCGAACCAATAGACCGGCGTGATCCTCCCGGTCTGCGCGGAGCTCCAGGTCACCACCGTGCCTCGGCCGCTGTGGGGCCAGCCCGACTGCGGGTAGTCGAAGTCTCCGCAGCTGCCCCAATCGTCGATTTCGACTGCGGAGTACGAAATGCCGAACTCGACACCGCGAAGGCGAGGCTCGTTAAAATCTGTGAATAAAGCGAGCACGGTGTACACCTGAATCGGCGCACCGGAAGATTTGGTATTGATCGACTCGCAATCCCGAGGGATCGGCTGACCGCAGTAGGTGCCGTCGCTGGTATACACGAAGTCGGTGGCTTGCACTACCAACGTCCCACCCGCGTTCGAGCCGGCCAGAACGCTCGAAGCCCAAAGCGCGCACGCGCAAGTCCCGTGGATGATGGATCGCACGAGGCCTCCTAGGTTGAGGTTGCGGCCGGGTTGGCGAGGCCTAAACAGACGCGAAAAGCGTAGCACCGCGTGCGGGGCGCGGGGGATTTACTTCCATGTGCGATCCAGGCTCAACTCGAACGGATCGCTGCTGCCGCTCGACCTAAAAGCAGCGCCCGCTCGCGCGCGTTCATGGTCAGTGATGCGGCGCGCTCGAACTCGGCTCGA
>CAZZAH010000625.1:0-2604 GCA_964652115.1 uncultured bacterium
TCTTGGCCTCCGGCGTGTCCTATCTGGTCAACGAGGCGGCGACCAAGGCCAAGTACGGCGATGCGGACAAGATGGACTTCGAGAAGCCGCTGACCAACCTGGTGTGGCTCACCTCGCTCGTGTCGGTCGGCGTCACCTTCGTTCTTTCGAAGCTCATGATCGGCGACCTCGGCGACGGCAGCATGTGGTGGAAGCTCAGCGCCATCATCAGCTGCGGCACCTTGGCCGGCGCGATCATCCCGGAGCTGACCAAGATCTTCACCTCGACCAACTCGCAGCATGTGAAGGAGGTCGTGACCGCTTCGCGTCAGGGCGGCGCCTCGCTCAACGTGCTGGCCGGACTCACCGCCGGTAACTTCAGCGCCTACTGGATGGGCATGACGATGATCGCGCTCATGGGCATCGCCTACCTCATCTCGGGCGGAGGGCTCGGCGCCTTCATGGCGGCGCCGGCGGTCTTCGCCTTCGGTCTCGTCGCCTTCGGCTTCCTGGGGATGGGTCCGGTCACGATCGCGGTCGACTCCTACGGACCGGTGACCGACAACGCGCAGTCGGTCTACGAGCTCTCCCTGATCGAGGAGATCAAGGACATCAAGGCGGAGGTCAAGCGCGACTTCGGCTTCGATGTGAAGTTCGACCGCGCGAAGCACCTGTTGGAGGAGAACGACGGCGCGGGCAACACGTTCAAGGCGACGGCCAAGCCGGTGCTCATCGGCACCGCGGTGGTCGGCGCGACCACGATGATCTTCTCGATCATCGTGCTGCTCACACATGGTCTGACGCAGGGGCTGGAGAACCTATCGCTGCTCCATCCGCCCTTCCTACTCGGCCTGATCACGGGTGGTGCGGTGATCTACTGGTTCACCGGCGCGTCGATCCAGGCGGTTTCGACCGGAGCCTACCGCGCGGTCGAGTTCATCAAGGCGAACATCAAGCTCGAAGGCGCGTCGAAGGCCTCGGTCGAGGACTCGAAGAAGGTGGTCGAGATCTGCACGATCTACGCGCAGAAGGGGATGTTTAACATCTTCCTCACCGTCTTCTTCTCCACCCTCGCCTTCGCCTGCGTCGAGCCGTTCTTCTTCATCGGCTACCTCATCTCGATCGCGCTCTTCGGCCTTTACCAGGCGATCTTCATGGCCAACGCCGGCGGCGCTTGGGACAACGCGAAGAAGGTGGTCGAGGTCGACCTGAAGGAGAAGGGGACCGAGCTCCACGCCGCCTGCGTCGTGGGCGACACGGTCGGCGATCCGTTCAAGGACACGTCATCGGTGGCGATGAACCCGATCATCAAGTTCACGACGCTCTTCGGCCTGCTGGCGGTCGAGCTCGCGGTCGAGATGAGCCGGACCACGGCGACGGTGCTGGCGATCGTCTTCTTCCTCACCTCGACCGTGTTCGTCTGGCGGTCGTTCTACGGCATGCGGATCGAGACGGGCGCCAAGCGGGCGTAAGCGAATCGCGATCGCGGCGCGAGATGCTGGCATCGCGCGTCGTTCGTTGCCGACCGGGCGGGGTCTTCTCCGCCCGGTCGCTTTCTAGGAGGGGAACATGATTTCATCCGCCGAAGCCCTGTCACTCTCGTCGCTCGTCACCCCCACCCCCGACGGCATCGCGAGCCGAATCCTCGCCAAGGCGGATGGGGGCAGCGTCACTCTCTTCGCTTTCGACCGGGGGCAAGGATTGAGCGAGCACAGTTCCCCGTTCGATGCGCTCGTGCTCGTACTCGACGGGGCGCTCACGCTCACGATCGGCGGCTCGCCCGTTCGCGCGACGCCCGGCACGGTCGTGCGCATGCCGGCCGGTGTGCCGCATGCTCTTGATGCCGCAGAACCGACGCGCATGATGCTGATCATGCTGCGGGACGGCGTCCAGGGTTGAGCGCGGCTCGGAGAGTGGCGGCGGCGCGAACGTTCAAGTCCGACGAAACGCAGCTTCCCAGATCACCGGTCCACCGGTTCGAATCACTCCGGATTGTGGACGGTTGTATTCGGTGAGAGGGACGATCGGATCGCGGGAGAATCCGACCGCGTCCAGTTCGGCCTCAAGCTGAGCCGCGGTCAAAAAGCACTGGGGCTTCCCGGAAAACTGCGAAAAGACGAACGGCTCGCCCGCAATCGGCTCGACCTCCGGCGGCAGCGTGTTCCGCGAAAAGGTGAACACGAAGAGCGCCGCTCCTGGCCTGGCCACGCGGGCCGCCTCACCAACCGCGCGTCGAAACTCCGCGGCCGAGCGCGAGAGATTCCAGATGCCGTGAGCGATCACGAGGTCGAAGCTCCGGTCATGCGCGGGAATCCGGTCCATGGGGGCGAGGACCAACCCTACTCGGTCGACCACTCCATTTTCTGCGGCGTTCTTGGCCGCGGCCGCGAGCATCGGCCACGAGAGATCCGTCGCCACGACCGTCCAGCCCCTCTGGGCCAACGGGACCGCGTTCCGTCCTGCTCCGCACCCGAGGTCGAGCAACCTTCCACCGGGGACGCGGGCCAGCTCCTCCTCCGCGAACCGCATCAGGACGGCGTTCGGCGGTGAGTGGGCGAAGCCGGCCACCGTTTCCGGCGAGCTCCAGGGAGAACCGGCGAGGGGATCCATTGCCGGAAGGTAGCA
>CAZZAH010000626.1:0-2603 GCA_964652115.1 uncultured bacterium
GCTTCGACGCCGCGGGTCGCCCCATCGCCGGAGCTCACCACGCTCGCTCCGTTCGAACGCGCGCTCGTGCTCCGTCCGCGTCCGCCGCGCGATCCGCGTCGTGACGCGCCGTACTCACGCGGCGCTTCCGCCACCGGCGCGGCCACGATCGGGCCACCGGCGGTCAAGGTCTCGAGATTGCCCGTCCGATCCATGCGGGAGAGGATGAGCCGCGTGCCGAGGTGCTTCTCGATCGCCGCCAGGCCACGCGTCTCCTCGGTGCTCATGAGCGAGATCGCCATGCCCTTGCAGCCGGCGCGCGCGGTGCGTCCGATGCGGTGCACGTAGTCTTCCGGCGAGTGCGGCAGGTCGAAGTTGACCACGTGGCTGATGCCGGTGACGTCGAGCCCGCGCGCCGCGATATCGGTCGCGACCAGCACGTTGACGCGTCCCTCACGGAAGGCGTTGAGCGCCTCGAGCCGGCGTTCCTGCGTCTTGTCGCTATGGATCGAGGTGCAGCGGTAGCCGCGCGACTTGAGGTACGACGAGAGGCTCGACGCGCCGCGCTTGGTGCGCGTGAAGACGAGCGTCCTGTCCATGTCGGGCAGGCGAAGCACCTGATCGATCACGTCGCGCTTCGAGTCGTGACCGACGTCGATCAGGATCTGCTCCACGCCATCCGCGGTGCTGCTCGGCGGCGCCACCTCGATCCGCTCCGGATCGTGCAGGATGTCGCGGGCCAGGCGCTTGATCTCGTTGTCGAGCGTGGCGGAGAAGAGCATCGTCTGGCGCTCGGTCGGGATCTCGCGAACGATCTCCCGCACCGCGTCGATGAAGCCCATGTCGAGCATGCGGTCGGCTTCGTCCAGGACGAGGAAGCTGGTGTGGCGATAGTCGATGTTGCCGCGCCACATGTGGTCCTTGAGCCGACCCGGGGTCGCCACCAGGACGTCGACGCCGTAGCGAAGCATCATCTCCTGCGGCTCCATCGGGACGCCGCCGTAGACCGCGGTGGTGCGGAGCTTCATGTGCGTCGCGTAGGTCCGGATGTTTCGCCCGACCTGGATCGCGAGCTCGCGCGTCGGCACGAGGATCAGCGCGCGGAGGAAGCCGGGCTCCTCATTGCGCAGCGTGTGAAGCATCGGGAGAGTAAAAGCGGCCGTTTTGCCGGTGCCCGTTTGGGCGCAACCCATGATGTCCTTGCCGAGGAGGGCGGGGGGGATCGCCATTTCTTGGATCGGGGTGGGGTTTTCGTAGCCGGCGTCTTCGAGGGCCTGAAGGATCTCGGGGCACAGGCCCATCGAGGCAAATCCACTCATGCGGGGTTCGGTCTCCTTGCCATGTCGGCTCGATGACTCGTCCCGCCGGGTAGGTAGCCGGGCGGACAGCATCGAGCCATGGCTCTATTCTTAGATCGTCGTCGTTCGCGTGTCGGAATGGTGGATCGACCGGGCGCGGAAGAAACAGCGTTAGCCGGGAAGGATCGATCCGAACGCGGATATTCGGCGTTCCGAGATTGGGTGTTTGGTAGTTCGAGCAGAGTCATGTTCTTCCTGCTGAAATATCGGCCATTCTGGGCCAGAATTCCAGGGATTGTTTCCACCGGGCTGGCCAGGGCACCAAGGTCGTCCCCCCTCGCGGTCTGCAAGGAGGCTCCGTGGCCATCGTTCGTACCGTCTGCCCCCTCGATTGCTGGGATGCTTGCGGCATGCTCGCGCACGTCCAAGACGGTCGGGTCACCAAGCTTGAGGGCGATCCTGACCACCCGATCGCGCGCGGCGCGCTCTGTTCGCGCACCTACCGCTATCCCGCGCGGGTCGACAGCCCGGAGCGAATCCTCGAGCCGATGCGCCGCGTCGGGGGGAGCTTCGTTCAAACGAGCTGGGATGACGCGCTCGACGAGATCGTTTCCAGGCTGGATGCGCTCCGCCGCGAGCGACGGACCTTGTCGCTGCTTCATGTGCAGTCGTCGGGCAGCATGGGGGTGCTGAAGCGGCTCTCCGCGCGGTTCTTCAGACTGCTCGGCGGGGTGACCGTGGCCGAGGGGGACTTCTGCCTCGGAGCAGGGAAGACAGCGCTCGAGCGCCAGCTCGGCGACTATCGGCCGCACGCGTGGGACGACTGCGCGAAGAGTCGGGTGATCCTGCTCTGGGGACGCGATCCGCTCATCTCCGGTCCGCATCGGATGCAGTTCTTGAAGGAGGCGCGAGAGCGCGGCGCCTCGGTCATCTCGATCAACCCGCTCTCGATCGCGCGACCGCCGATCGTGAGCGAGACCTTTCGCCTGAGGCCCGGCACAGACGGATGGCTTGCCGCCGGGATGGCGAAGGTCCTGATCGACGAGGAGCTCTGCGCGCGTGGCTTCATCGAGAAGCACAGTGAGGGCTTCGGGCGCTTCCGCGAGCTGGTGAGCGATCTCTCGCTCGCGCGCGTGGCGGAGATCACCGGGCTGAGTCAGGACGAGGTTCGTCGGCTCGCCTTCCTCTATGCCGAGGCCGACCCGGCATCGATTCTCTTCGGCACGGGCGGCATTCGCTATCGAAACGGGCTCGAGAGCGCGATCTGGGTGACCGCGTTGCCCGCGCTCATGGGCTACTTCGGTCGCGAAGGGGGCGGCTTGAGCT
>CAZZAH010000627.1:0-2602 GCA_964652115.1 uncultured bacterium
ATCCGCGACTACTGGTCGGCGACCGCGGTCTATCCCTCGCTCGTGCATGCGGGCGGTACCGCGGCCGACATCACCGTCGAAGGTGCCGCGGGCGGCGAGTTCGGCTTGACCGGCGCGACCACGGTGCCGGGAGCGTTCACCCTCGCCGGTTGGCGTGACTACGTGAAGCCGACCTTGGCTTGGCTCGAAGCGATGCGCGAGGACTGGGCGATGCAGGCGGCATGGCCCGGCGCGCCGTCGCTCAAGAGCGATCTCCTCGATCGCTTCGCGCAGGAGTACCAGTCGCGCTGGATCGACTTCATGCAGGCGACCGAGGTCGAGAGCACCGATGATGAGCTCAAGACCAAGACCTTCCTCGAGCGCGCGGCGGGGGAGAAGTCGCCGGTCTTGAAGTACCTCCAGACGGTCGACGAGAACACCAACTTCGCGAACGAGCCGGAGCCCGGACTTCGCGTGGTGCCCGCCGCCTTCGCGCCCGTGCACGAGTTCATGTTCGATCCGAAGAAGGACAAGGCGATCAGCATCTCGCGCCTTCGCGGCATGGTCTCCAAGGATCGTCCGATCTCCTCGATCTATCAGGAGAAGGTGAAGGCGCTTTCCGACGCCTTTGCCGACGTCTCCAAGTCGGGCGATCCGAACAGCACCGGGCCGGTGCAGGAGGTCGTCGGTTGGGTCGCGACCACGGTGCCGACCGACGATCCGGTCGGCGCGGCGCTGGCGGCGATCTTGGATGTGCCGGTCGGCGCGGTCACCGGCTCCGTGCAGAAGGGGAAGGGCAAGGGCATCCAGAATTCGTGGCGCGACGTCGCGCGGCAATTCCAGCAGAACATCGCGGGCCGCTACCCGGTCGGCGGCGGCGACGCCGAGGTGCCGCTCAAGGACTTCGAGGACTTCTTCGGTCCGAAGGGCGCCTTCTGGAATTTCTACTTCGAGAACCTGAGCGAGGTCGTGACCGAGGATGGCGCCGAGATCAAGGACACCGGCGTGCCGATCTCGCCCGAGTTCCGCACCGCGCTCCGTCAGGCCTATCGCATCCGAAAGGCCTTCTTCTCGGAAGGCGAGGGCGCGGCGTTCACCCTCTCGTTCAAGCCGGGCCGTCCGAACAAGGACCCGAGCGCGCCCTTCACCGTGCGCGGCGTGCGCTTCGATCTCGGTGGCGAATCGTTCGTCTATCGGATGGGGAACCAGCAATTCACGCCGCTCTCGTGGCCGGGAAAGAGCCAGGACGACGGCGCCACCTTGGCGGTCGACGCGGGCGAGGGGGCGAACTTGAAGACGCTCACCTTCGATGGACCCTGGGGCCTCTTCCGCCTGGCCGATCGCGCGAAGCCCTTCCTCGAGGCGAACAAGCTCTCGCTCACCTGGAAGGTCGATGGGGATCAAGGCGGCGTTCAGATGACCTACGAGGTGAGGAGCAACACCACCACGCATCCGCTCGAGCGCGGGCTCCTTCGTTGGAATTGCCCGAGCCAGGTGACCGGCACAAGGTAGGCACGATGGACCCCAATACACGATGAATCCCAATACACGATGAATCCCTGCACCCTCACCGTCGGCTGCTTCGGAAAGCTTCCCCTCGCGGCCGACTTTCTGAGCCAACACTCGGGCCTGACCGAGGCGGTCGCCCTCGAGCGTTGGCTGCAGGAGGGGGTGAACCTCGTGCGCGTTCGCTTCGGTGCGCGCGGCGATGAGCTTCTCCGCGGAATGCCGCGTCTTCGCTTTCACTTCTGGCGAAATTCGCCGGAGCTCGCGTTGACCGGCGTGCTTGCGCCGAGCCGCGATCAGAGCGGGCGCCTCTTTCCCTTCGCGGTTTTCGCGCACGCGCGTTCGACCGGCGCTCCCTATCCGGCGCCGCTGCCCGCGCTGCTCGATCCCTTTCTCCGGCGTGCTTCCGTCCTGGCGTCGAGTGAGTGGAAGGACGTCGCCTCGCTTCAAGCCGCGGTCGCGAGCGTCGGTCAGTCCTCGAGCGTGGAGCCACCGCCGATCTCGACCGACACGCTGCTCGCGCAGGTCAACCTCGGCGACTTCGCGCACTCGCTCTCGGGCGACGGTGTGGGCGATCCCGCGTCGCGCGTCGCGGGCAATCTGCTCGAGGTGGCGCATCGCACCGGCAGCATTCCTTCCTACGGCCTTCGCTTTCGACTCCCCGCCGACACGAATGCCTGGAGTCCCGCGTTGGTCTTCTGGCTCGAGCTCTGCCGCATCGTCTTTCGAAATGCCGGCCGTCCTCCGTTCCTGCTTTGGAACGAGCCGATCGAGGGCCGCGGCTCCACGCTCGATCTCTATTATCAACCGCCCGGCCCGATCGCCTTCCTGCACCTACTCGACCCCGCGTTCGACTCGGAATCGCTCTATCCGGTCGAGGAGGAGGCAGTCCGCACGCTCAGCGCGCCGCTTTCCGCGCTGGCTCCGCTGGAAGCGTGGAAGTCGCCGAGCCTGACCCTGCAGCAAGCGCTGCGCGTGCTCGTGAAGCCCGCGGCGTGATTCCCGCCTACCGGAGGCAAGGAGCCCGATGAGCGCAGTCGAATACTTGGAGCTCGGCAAGAACCCGATCCGCGAAGGCGCGCCGTGCGGCGAGTCGTGCCGCGACGATCAGGACTTC
>CAZZAH010000628.1:0-2602 GCA_964652115.1 uncultured bacterium
GGCCGACGAGCTGGGCGATGGTGGAGATGTGGTGACCAACACCGTGGCCGGCTGCACGGGCGACGGCATGCGGATACAGTGCTTCTTCTCGCACCCGGTCGAGCGAAACAACGTCGTCGGGAACGCGGTGGGAATCCGGGTCGTGGGCGACGCCGAGGCCAGCCAGTTTGCCTGCAACAACGTGTGGAACAACGCCGGTGGCAACTGGCTCGGAATCGCGGACCCTGTGGGGACGGGTGACAATATCTCGCAGGATCCCCTCTTCTGCTTGATCGACAGCTGCGATCTCCATCTTGCCGCCGGTTCCCCATGTGAACCGAGCAACAGCCCTTGCGCGCAGTTGATCGGAGCGCTTGGAGTGAACTGCGGCCCGCCCGTGGCGGTCGAGGCGACCACTTGGGGCTCGATCAAGGCTCGCTACCATCGATAGGGTCTAGCCGCCGGGACGAGCAACGCGTGGGCTTGCGTCAGCGCAGACTCGCGGTGCGCATCGTCGGTGGCGGGGGCACCTTCGCTCCCGCCATCCGGCTCACCTCCAGAAGTAGTGCCACGCGTACTCGAGCGTGAGGCTCTTCTCCGCCTCGATCCGCGCCTTCCAGTTGAATTGCCCGACAGGATTGACCGCGCCCCACCATCCGGGCCAGCCGTACCATCCCCACCACGGCGGGCGAGCAACCGCGTCTCCCTCCTCGTAGGCGTTCACCATCTCGAAGGTGCCGGCCTGGCTCGCGGCGTCGGCATGACCGAGGACCGATCGCCTGACCTCGATGTCCACCGGCTGATCGAGGCGATTCGTCACCTCGATGCTCCCTCGAAGGTCGACGCGCAGATAGGAGTTGCCGTCGACGGTGAGCGCGGCGGATGCGCGGGCGATCTCCTTGTCGCGCTTCGTGACCTTGAGGTCCACCGCCGTGGTGAGGGGGAGGTCGCACTCCGCCCCCGGCGCTGTATAGGTCATCAAACTCTGCCCAAGCACGCGATCGCCCGAGGCGATGAGCGCGGGTGCGGTGGTCAGGGGCTCTCGCCCGGAGTTGGAGAGGCGAAGCACGTGCATGAATCGCGGGGCGCCGAGGAGCCGCGCGATCTCCCGCTGCTGGGAGTCGTTGGCGTTCGCTTGCACCTCCATCGGCGGCGCGAACGGGAGATCGAGCACGTAAACGTCGCGATAGCTCAAGTCGTACTCCGCGACCGGCAGCACCATGCGTTCGCCCTTCTTGAGGGTCACCCCGCGCACGGTGAAGACGAAGAGGTCCTCGTCCGACTCCGAACCGGTGACTTCGGGACCGAGGTCAGGTGCTGCCTCCGAAGAATCGAGGATGTCGGCTCTCCGGCGATCTTCATCGAACCCCGCGGTCTGCGACATGATGGCGTTCGACATGGCGTAGCCGCTCGCCGACTGTGGGTCGAAGTAGACGCCGAGCCGCGCCACTGTCCCTTGCAGCGCCATCGGGTCGACCGTCCCTTTGAAGGCGAAGCTCGGCACTCCCACCACCAGGTTGGCGGTGACGTTGTCGAGGTCGGCGAGCTCGTTGACCAGGGTCGCCTGCAGTTGGACGCGTGCCTTCCCTGCGTTGTCGATCGTCACTCGGTAGGACGGGATCCAACGAAGTCCCTTCTGGACGTACGCCATGCCGACCTCGATCTCGCCGCGCGGCCGGTTCTCCGGCCAAGCGAAGGAGAGGGTCAGAAGGCTACGAATGCTGTCGCTCGGATACTTGGCGGCGGGCGCATCCCGGAAGTTCACCGAACGCACGCGCTCGAGCGGCAAGGCGAGCACACCCTGCTCCATCTCGATGAGCACCACGCTGCCCTTGGTCGCGACGAGATCGAGGTCGGACGCTCCGTCCGTCGCCTGCTGCTCGTCGACCGGCCGCGACGGTAGCCCGCGGATGCGGCCGGAGATGGTCTTGCCGTCGACATCCACCAGGTCCACCGCCGTTCCCGGGTTCGCCTCGAGCAAGCCGCGCAGGTCGATCGCGGTCTCCTCGCCGCGCACGCGCCGCCGGCCGGCGGTGACGGCGGTGAGCTTCACGTCGCGCTCGGCGGAATAGGGCCAGAAGGTGCCGAGCAGCGGAGCCGGCAGTCGATCGACGACCACCAGGCCACGCTCGTCCGTCGGAAGACGGCCTTGATGAACCACGAACGCGTGGCCGTCCTTGAACAGCGTGACTTCCTTGATCGGCAGACGCGCGAGTGAAGAGGCCGATTCGGCCTCGGTCTCGGCACTGGCCGGCGCGACGAAAGCGCATAGCATCGACAGAGCCAGGGCGACGAGTTTCAAGCAACCCTCCCGGTGGGCGTGTGACCGGGCGGACTATAGTCGAGGCGCGTCCATCGGTTCGCGCCGGTTTGCTTCCGCGGCGATCGCCCGTGCGCGGCCCGAGTACCTCGCGCTGCCCGGGCCCCGCGGCGCAACCTGGTAGAGCGCGATCGCCGGGTCCAAGAACCGAACCCACTGATGAGAGGTGCATTCATGCTACGTCGTGCGTCTAAGTTCGTGCTTCCGGCCCTGGGGCTGCTTTCCATCGGCGCGGTTGCGGTGGCACAGGCCTCGCCGCAGACCCCGCCACAGACGCATCGCGATCTAGACTGGACCGCACCG
>CAZZAH010000629.1:0-2594 GCA_964652115.1 uncultured bacterium
GTTACTTCTTCAGCCACCTCCCCAACCACTTCAGATTCCGCTCCATCCGATCGATCCGCCGATCGGGCCGGCCATTCCGCGACATGCCGTGCGGCTCGCCCGGATAGCGCGCGAACTCGCAAGGCACGCCCTTGATGCGGAGCGCGGCCCAGAGCTGCTCACCCTGCTCGATCGGGCAACGGTGATCCTGCTCCTGATGCTCGATCAAGGTCGGCGTCTTCATGTTCTTGAGGTAGGTCAGCGGCGACATCGCGAGGTAGTGCTTCGGATCCTCCCACGGGCCCGCGCTGCCGAACTCCTGCGGCCAGAAGTAGCCGAAGTCGCTCGAGCCGACGAAGCTCATGAGGTTCGAGATCGAGCGCTGGGTCATGGCGCAGGCGAAGCGATCGGTGTGTCCGATGATCCAGTTGGTCATGAAGCCGCCGTAGCTACCGCCCGCCACGCCGAGGCGCTTCCGGTCGAGATGCTTCGCGCGCTTCAAGGCCGCATCGGTGAAGGTCATGATGTCGTCGTAGTCGAGCGTGCCCCATCGATCGACGATCGCGTTGAGGTGCCTCTCGCTGTAGCCGGTCCCGCCGCGCGGATTGCAGTAGATGACGACATAACCGCGCGCCGCGAGCACCTGGAATTCGTGGAAGAACATGCGGCCATACTGTGTCGCGGGACCGCCGTGGATGTACAAGAGACCCGGATAGCGACGGCTGGAATTGAAGCCGGGCGGATTGAGGATCCAGCCTTGTAGTTGATTGCGCGTGCCGTTGTCGAACCAGAATTCGTCCGGCATCGCGACCGCGCGCTCCGCGAGATACTCCTTGTTAAACGTCGTGAGCGGCTTCCCCTCGGGGTTCTTTCCCTTGAGCGGGAAGCTGAGCACCTCGCCCGGGCTCGCGAGGGTGTTGAGCGATGCGTAGGCGACGCCGCCCTTCCAGTCGAAGGCGACGTCCGAGATCGCGCCCGAAGGAGCGAGCAGCACCTCCGGCTTCCTCGTCTGGATGTCGACCTTCCAGATCTCGTTGTTCCCCTCGTTCGCCACCGGGAAGTAGACCGTCTTCGAGTCGGGGCTCCAGATCGGCCCCGCGGTCGCACCGGCGCCGGCGCTATCGGAGATGGTCGAGTGGCCGATCGAACGATCGAGCCGCTCGGTCAGCTCGACCGGACGTCCGCCTTCGCTCGCCACCAGCCAGAGCTTGTCGTGCCGCTGATTCCACGGTTCGGTCGAGAATCGTTTGCCGATGAAGACAAGCCACTTCCCATCCGGACTGGGCGTCGGCATGTTGGACGGCCCATCGAAGTTCTTCACCTTCTCCAGGTGTCCGCCCTTCGACGGGATGCGCCAGAGGTCGGTCCGCAAGAGCTCGCGATCGGGATCAGGCGTGCGGTTGGAGCTGAAGTAGATCCAGCGTCCGTCGGGCGAGAAGCGTGGCTCTCCTTCGTCGTGATTGTCGTCTTCGGTCAGCTGCTTCGCCTTCCCGGTCTCGGCGTCGACCAACCAGAGATGCGTGCGGCTCGAAGGCAGAAAGCCCGCGCCGTCGAGCTTGTAGAAGAGGCGACTGATGTCGCGCACGCGCGGTTCATCGGTGCCCGGCTCGCCCTTCTTCCGGCGCGCTTCCCGATCCTTCGCCTCCTGGTCCTGCGGGGTGAAGGCGACCACCAAGCGCTTCCCCTTCGGGTGCCAATCGAACTCGGAGATGTATCCGTCGAGCTTGGTCAGGCGATGCGCTTCGCCGCCGTTCGCGGGGATGAGCCACAGCTCCGCCTTGCCGCTCCGATTGGAGATGAACGCGATCTGCGTCCCATCGGGGGACCAACGCGGCGTGTTATCGCTCCAATCACCGCGCGTGAAGGGACGAGCGCCATCCTCCGTCGCCTTGAGGTCGATCATCCAGAGGCTGGAGAGGTTCGCGAGCTTGTCCTTGTCCGCGCGTCCGACCGCGACCACGAGACGGTCGCCTTGAGGGGAAAGACGCACCGTGCCCGGCAAGCGAAGTCGGTAGATATCCTCGGGCACGATCGGCTTTTTCTTCGGCATGTGTTCTCCTTTCGTCCGGCGCGCAGGATAGCGCTTCGCCGTCGCGCCGACGAGAAAAGACGGGGAGCGGTCGCGCCGCGCCTTGACCTCGCTCGCGCGAGAGGCAAATCTGCGCGCATGAACAAGGACAAGCTGGCCCAGCTACCGAAGGTCGAGCTTCACCTCCACCTCGAGGGCGCGATCCCGCCGGCCGCGCTCTGGCCGCTGCTCGAGAAATACGGCGGCGACCCCGCGGTGCCGGACGCCGAGGCGATCGCCGCGCGACTCCGCTTCACGACGTTTCGCGAGTTTCTGCAGGGTTGGAATTGGAAGAACGGTTTCCTGCGCGAGTACGAGGACCTTTCCTGGATCGCGGAGGCGGTGGCGCGCGACCTCGCCCGGCAGCGCATCGTCTACGCCGAGGTCTTCTGCTCACCCCCCGACTTCGCGATTCAGCATGGCCTCAAGACATCGCCCTTCCTCGAGGCGGTGCGCGAGGGGCTCGATCGCGTGCCCGAGGTCGAGATCGCGCTGGTAGTCGATCTCGTTCGCGACTACGGCGCCGAGCGCGCGATGCGCACGCTCC